>WRNE01000044.1 GCA_009776725.1 Coriobacteriia bacterium | reverse complement strand
ACCATATCGCCAAGCTCCTCTTCTTCAGAACTGCCGATCAGCTCGACGTCAAGCCCGAGCGAACGCATTTCTTTGATGAGCACCTTAAAGCTCTCTGGGACCTCGGCAGCGGGGATGTTCTCGCCTTTGATGATATGTTCGTAGGCCTTGACACGGCCAGCAGTGTCGTCGGACTTGATGGTCAGCAGCTCTTGCAACACATGCGAGGCGCCATAGGCATAAAGTGCCCAGACTTCCATTTCGCCGAAGCGCTGGCCACCGAACTGCGCCTTGCCGCCCAGCGGTTGCTGGGTGATCAAGGAATATGGGCCTGTGGAACGGGCATGGATCTTGTCGTCCACAAGGTGTGAGAGCTTCAAGATGTAGTTCCATCCCACAGTAATGGGCTCTGCGAACTCCTCACCGGTGCGGCCATCGAAGAGCTTGGTCTTTCCTTCGCGTGAAAGCTGTTGGATGAACTGCTCTTTGACATGCTCTCCCAATTCCTCTTGGTAATGGAGCAGCAGATTCTCATTGGAACGCTCAATAGCATTCGAGATCTCCTCTTCGCTGGCACCGTCAAAGACAGGGGATGCAACATGCATTGAGCCTGGCACGGAATGTGTGGTAGGCTCGTCAGACCAGCCATAGTTTGCCGCCCAGCCTAGGTGGGTCTCAAAGAGTTGGCCGATATTCATCCGGGAAGGCACTCCCAGTGGGTTTAAGATAATGTCAATCGGGGTCCCGTCAACCATGTACGGCATGTCCTCGATCGGCAGAATGCGGCTGATCACGCCTTTGTTCCCATGCCGCCCGGCAAGCTTGTCGCCTTGCTGGACCTTGCGTTTTTGGGCCACAAAGACACGGACCAACTCGTTTACACCAGGCGGCAGCTCGTCGCCTTCGTCGCGGGAGAACCGGGTGACGCCGATAATGCGTCCCCCTGCCCCATGCGGGACTTTTAAGGAGGTGTCGCGGACTTCCCTGGCCTTCTCCCCAAAAATAGCCCGCAGCAAGCGCTCTTCAGCGGTTAGCTCGGTCTCACCTTTGGGAGTCACTTTTCCCACCAGGTAGTCACCAGGCACGACCTCTGCCCCGATACGGATAATACCGTCGGCGTCCAGGTGGGCAATTTGGTCCTCGGAAGAGTTCGGTACCTCGCGGGTTATCTCTTCTGGGCCAAGCTTGGTGTCGCGGGCGTCGATCTCGTATTGGGAAATGTGGATCGAGGTCAGCAAGTCCTCATTGACCACACGCTCGGATAAGATGATGGCGTCTTCGTAGTTATAGCCTTCCCAAGGCATATAGGCGGTAAGCAGGTTTTGGCCAAGGGACAGCTCGCCCATGTCTGTAGCAGGCCCGTCGGCCAAGACGTCGCCTTTCTTGACTTTCTGTCCTACTTTGACGATAGGCTTATGGTTGATGCAGCCGCTTTGGTTGGAACGTTGGAACTTAGGCAGCTGGTACTCTATTACTTCGTCGTCTTTGCTACGGATGACGACCTTGTCGGTTTGGACATACTCGACAACGCCGTCCTGCTTCGCCAAGACCATCTCCGCTGAGTCGACGGCGCAACGGTATTCCATGCCTGTGCCCACCAGTGGGGCAACCGGGCGGATCAAGGGCACCGCTTGACGCTGCATGTTCGAGCCCATCAAGGCGCGGTTAGCATCGTCGTGCTCAAGAAACGGTATCAGTGCGGTGGTGACGGCAACCATTTGACGGGGAGAGATGTCCATGTATTGAACCGATTTGGGCTCAATTTCCTCAGGCTCGCCAAAGACCCCTTGGGCGTCTTTGGCACGGCAGAGGACTTTGCTTGCTGGGACAAAGGCCCCCTTGCTGTCTTTGGTGCCAAAGACCCGGGTCTCCTCGTCGAACAGCTCGTTGGCCTGGGCGATGATAAAGTTCTCTTCTTCATCGGCAGTCAGGTAGTCGATATCGTCAGTGACCTTGCCGTCGACGACCCGACGGTAAGGTGCTTCTATAAAACCATATGGGTTGATGCGGGCATACGTTGCCAGTGAGCCGATCAGGCCAATGTTTGGGCCTTCTGGAGTCTCAATTGGGCACATCCGGCCATAGTGCGAGGTGTGCACGTCGCGGACTTCGATGCCGGCGCGCTCGCGGGACAAGCCGCCAGGGCCTAAAGCCGATAGACGGCGCTTATGGGTGATGGACGTCGCCGGGTTGGTGTGGTCAAGGAATTGCGACAACTGGCTGGAGCCGAAGAATTCTTTGATGGAGGCGACAATCGGCCGGATATTGATCAGCGACTGAGGGGTTATATCGTCGATCTCTTGGGTCGACATACGCTCCCGGACGACCCGCTCCATACGGGACAAGCCGATGCGAAACTGGTTTTGCATCAGTTCGCCGACAGTGCGGATACGGCGGTTTCCAAAGTGGTCGATATCGTCAATCTTNTAGCCTGCCGACCCACTGTGCAGCTCGACGATGTAGCGCATCGTTTCTACGATGTCTTCCGGTACTAAAGTCGTGTAGTCCTCCGGAACATCCTGTTTTAGCTTCTTATTGATCTTATAGCGGCCGACTTTTGCCAAGTCATAGCGCATCGAGTTGAAAAAGAGGCTTTCTAACAGGGCCCGCCCAGCCTCAGGGGTAGGGGGCTCGCCAGGACGTAGGCGCTTGTACAGTTCGACTAAAGCGTCCTCGCGAACCAAAGCCGTGTCCTTGGCCAAGGTGTTTTGGACAAGTTCGTTATCGCCTAGTAAATCGATGATCTCCTCGTTGGTATTGGCTATACCAAGTGCCTTGAGCAGCAAAGTAGCTGGCTGCTTGCGTTTACGGTCAACACGAACATACAAAACGTCGCGTCGGTCTACCTCGAATTCCAGCCAAGCGCCTCGAGAGGGGATAACCTTGGCAGTAAAGAGCATCTTGTCTGAGATCTTGTCTTGCTCTGTACCAAAATAGACTCCCGGAGAACGGGTTAGCTGGCTAACAACGACTCGTTCGGTTCCATTAATGATGAACGTACCGTGGTCGGTCATCATCGGGAAGTCGCCCATAAATACCAGCTGCTCTTTGATCTCGCCAGTTTCAGTATTAGTCAGGCGGACTTCGACAAATAGGGGGGCTTGATAATTGACGTCTTTTGCCTTGGATTGCTCTACCGAAAATTTTGGCTCACCGAATTCGTGTACACCAAACTCCACAAGTAGGTTTTTCGTGGTGTTTTCAATCGGAGAGATATCGCGAAAAGCCTCAGCTAACCCGTCGGTCTTGAACCAATCGAATGAATCAATCTGAATTGAAATCAAATCTGGAACGTCCATGACTTCGGGGATTCTAGCGAAACTCTTACGCTCTCGGTATAGGCTGGCATTGGTGGTAGTTGTGCCTTTGACCAAGGGAATCCTCCTTAGAGTAGAGTGAATCAGCGCGAATACGCAAACGAATACCTTATCTGGAAAGTATAGTTATGTCAATACTGTTTTTCAAAAACTGTGACGAAAACGTGGAATAATCGTTTGCATTCCAAGGCAAGCCTTTATGTGGAGAAGCCCGTTTTGGTCTCTTTATCATGTTTTCATCGCCCAACAGCCAAAGGCACCTCCCTAAAGTCAAAGGATCCGTCTGCTCTTATCCGGAAAAGCCGTACCGCTGTTTAGCTAGGCCTGTTGATAAAAGCATCGATGCTGCTCACGACATCGTCGAAATTGCTGTGCAGCAACAAGGCAGCGATGTCGTCCAACAAGGACTGGTATGCCTTCGGCCATTGTGCTTTCCGCAGATCATCTAGGACCTGCTCCGCGGTGTATTCGTTATACTCCAGACAGGCGGACTTGATAACTGCCAACTGTTGGCACAGGTACTCGTTGTCGATCACACTTGCCTCGTCGCCAGCATTTTCGCTTGGCTCATCTGGGTCGGCTTGCGCAAGCGTTTCCTCGATTTCATCGATGAAAGCTAGCAGATCCTGCAAGAACCCGCCTGTCTTTAATGTGATGAAGGCGATATCATTGTTTCTGCCCGCTGTTTCCAGTTGTAAGGCGGTATCGGCCAAGTCGGTCTTTCGGATATTGGCCAAAGCCCCTTTGATTCCATGGATATTGATCACATACAGGCGCAGCTCGTCTTGGTCAAACGATGCTTTCTCAATAAGCTCCTTTAAGACTGCGTATGATTTATGCGCATCTTTTAGAAACGAGCCGGCAAGTTGCTTGTCAAGAGCAATAGACGAGGCGTCAGCCAAAAGTGAAGCTTCAGCCAAAGGCGAGGCAACCGTCAAAGCAGGCTCATTGCTTGGCGTGTTGCCCATCCGGGCAGCTTGAACCACCTCTGGCGGGTACATGTCGCGTACCCAGCGGTTGAGCACAGTGTTTAACTGGCGGACATCGATCGGTTTTGACACATAGTCGTCGAAACCGTTCTCGATGAAGATCTCTGCCTGCCCGACTACTGCGTTTGCGGTCAGCGCCACGATCGGCTTTTCGTATCCTAGGCTGCGGATGATCTGCGTCGCCTCGATGCCGTCCATCCCCGGCATCATGTGGTCCATAAAGACGATGTCGTAGGATTTTCCCGACTTGATCAGCTCGATCGCCACATAACCACTGTTCACGGTCTCCACCTGAAGCTTGTAAGGAGCCAAAAGCCCTTTGGTCACATAGTTGTTCGTCTCCACATCGTCAACAACCAAGACGCTGCCATACGGCATCAAGTCGCGCGAGACTTGCGTCCTTTTCATTTGCGAGCGCGAGTCTAGGCGGAATTGGCAGAGGCTTTCGGTCAAATCCTTCCCCAAGACCTCGTCATTTACCCGTGTTTGCGGGATATGCACGGTAAAAGTCGACCCAACCCCTAGCTCGCTTTCGATAAACAAGCTGCCCTTCATCATCTTCAACAGGTTCTGCGTTATGCTCATGCCCAGCCCCGTGCCCTCTGTGGAACGATTGGTCTCGATATTGAACCGCGAGTACTCGTCGAAGATCTTGGCTATCTGCTCTTTGGACATTCCTTGGCCAGTGTCACTCACGCTAAATGTCAAGACGACCTGGCCGTCAGGGCTTTCATTTATGGGGAGAAAACCAATCTTTAGCTTGACCTTGCCGGCAATTGTGTATTTAAAGGCATTGGACAGGATGTTGTTTAGGATCTGCTTTACCCGCAGCTCGTCTCCAAAGGCGTAGAGAGGGGTTTGTTCGTCTATGGTCATTTCGAACTCTATGGGCTTTGATCCGATGCGCATCATGTTTAGCTGGGCTGTGTCTGAGATCAGGCTGGCGGTCTGGTATTTGGTAAGCGTCAGCTCGAGTTTTCCAGCCTCGATCCTTGAAAGGTCCAAAATGTCGTTAATGATGCCAAGCAGCAGGTCGCCTGACATATAGATTTTATTCAGCGCGTCCAAGAGCTCCCTGTCCAGGCCTTCGTTTTGCATCTGGATCTCAGTGATTCCCAAGATCGCATTGATGGGTGTGCGGATCTCATGGCTCATCGTGCTCAAGAAGTCGCTCTTTGCCTTATTGGCCGCCTCAGCCTCGATTTTCTGCCTTTCTGTGTCCAATAAGATATTCTTGGTCTCAGTAATGTCAATCATGGCGCCTGCTACATGGATGGCGTCTCCGCTAAGGTCGCGGATCGTCTTGCCGGTAGCCCGGTAGTATCCACAGTCGCCTTGTTTTTTTATCATTCGGTATTCGATGTCATAGGTTGCCTCGTCGTCTTGGCTGAGGAAAAAGTCCTCGAATTCTTTTAGCACCCAGTCCTTGTCTTCAGGATGCAGGCGGTCGCTCCAGCTGCTAAGGATATTGGGAAAGTCGTCGTCATCCTCATAACCTAGCATCTGGCGCAGCTCGTCTGACCAATAGAAGGTGTTTTGGGGGTTGACTGGGTCGCTCTTTACTATCTCCATGTCCCATAAGCCGATTTTCGTGGCTTGTACAGCGGTGTTTAGCTTAGCTAGTTGCAGCTCATTGGTCTCACGGGCTTGCTTGAGCTCGTTTTCACGCTCGAAGACATCAGTCATATCGATGATATAAGCCACGATACCAAAGCTGTCTTTGTAGGGGATCCTGTTGATCTCGACGTTTAGTTTTCGTACTTTTTCGTCAAAGACCAACTCGGACTCGAACTTTACAAAGCCTTCTTTTAAAGCTTTCGGAAACCAATAACTAGGCGGTTTGGTCGGGTAGCCTTTTGCTACTGCTGCCTGCACCGCCTCGTTTATCCGCTTGCTGAAGCCTTGGAGCATCTCGGCCTTGGACCTAAAACCCATGAACTCAATGGCTGCTTGGTTGCAATCGACAATTTTTAGCTGGTCATCGAACAGCATGTTCACATTGGGATTGGCATCAAGCATTACTTGGACCCGCTCGGTCAGTTCCAGCATATGGGCTTGTTTTTCGACTTCTTTCATATATGAGATGTCGGTAAAGCTTTCCAGCAATGCCGGCCGGCCGTTATATGTGATACAGGATACTGACTTAAGTACTGGTATCGTTGACCCGTCAGCCAAGGTAAACAGCCTTTCTTGCCTGTCCATGGATTGGTTTAGGTCCATGATCGGACAAGCATGCTCGCCGAAAAACTCATAGCAAAGCTTACCGATGATGTTTTCGATACTAGTCCCATAGATCCGAGCTGTTGCTGGATTGGCGTCCAAGATGGTCCGATTGTCCATATCGATGATCAACATGCCGCTTTCAACCTTGTCCCAAATCATCGCAAACTGCTCAAGTGCATTTATATTCTCTTCTTTTAGCTTATTTTGCAGTTTGATCATTTCAGACACATCGTCAAAGCTGCCTACTACCCCAGTAACCTTTCCATGGTCGTTGAAAAGAGGCATCACCCGGGCATGGAAGCTTATATTATCGATTTCGCTTATCCAATCTTGGGCCTGTTGCTCGCTTAAAGCCTGGTGGAACTTCTGATAAAGGTCAAGATGCTTGGAGCTGCCTTTCAACACCTCTAGGTTTTTTCCTACGACCCGCGAAGGGTCAATGCCGGCTTCTTTGAGGTAGAGGCCGTTAAAGAGGTTGATGTCGCCGTTCCTGTCGGCACTCCAAATCACGCCTTGATAATTGGCGATCACCGCGTCTAGCTGCTTGGCTGTCGTTGAGATGTCTGAGATGATCTCGTTGCGCAGCAAGGCGCTAGCCATCATCAAGCTGGCACTTTGCAGGATGTTTATCTCCTCAACGCTAAAGACCCGCTCATTGACACAGTCGTCCACGCTGAAAAAGCCCCAAAGCTCGTCCTGTAAGAACAACGGGATGATCACGATCGATTTGATGTCATAGGCTTGGAGGAACATCTGGTCATGCGGCTCTAGCTTGGATAAGGGGGCGTTAATGTATTCTCCCCTTAAAAACATCTGCTCCCACAGGGGCTTTGAACTGTAAGGGAAGCTCAAGCCGATGGGCACTTCGGATTTTTGCTTCCCGGTTTCGCTTAGCCATTCATATGTGTGTGTAAAATGCAGTTCGCCATTGGTCAGCTCGTTTCGCCATATCTGCACGCGGTCGACAGCAAAGGACCTGCCAATCAGCTCCATGCTTCTTTGGATGGCTGCCTCAGTGTTTTTGGCATTGTCGGTCTCTAGCAGGGTTACTGCTGCCCGGTTCACTGTGTCTAGCAAATTGTCGCGGTGCTGGATCTCTACCATCATTTGGTTGTACGCTTCTAGCTCCCGGTAAATGTTTACCGGGACAGCACTGGCCTTTTGCCTGTTCGTGTTTTGCCGAAAGACCGGCTTTAGGTTTTTCTGGTCATTCATTTTTCCACCCCATGAGTTTTATTTTGAATTTGCTTTTGACTTATTGGTTTTAAGTCTCGTTGACAGTTTTAAGTTGGTCGCTGATCTGGCCAAAGACCTCGGCGATGTTCGGGTCAAACTGCGTTCCGGCATTATCCATGATTATCTGTATCGACTCGTCATGGCTGAGTGCTTTTTTATATGGCCTTTCCGATATCAGCGCATCGAATACGTCGACGAAGGCCATGAGACGGCCTTGTAGCGGAATATCCTCGCCTTTCAGGCTGTAGGGATACCCCGTGCCGTCCCAACGCTCATGATGGTAGCCGGCAAAAAGCTTAGCGTGGTAGAAGAACTCCTCGTCCTCGCTGCGGGATATGATCTGCTTGATGATCTGCTCGCCCTCCATGGCGTGTGTCTTCATGACCGTGAACTCATCGTCAGTAAGCTTGCCGGGCTTGTTTAGGATGTTGTCGGATATGGCAATCTTCCCAACATCATGCAAGCGGGCAGAGGAGGCGAAGATGTCAAAATCGATGTCGCAGATCTGATCGATATAGACGCCGTTTTCCAGTAAGGCTTCGATCAGCAGCTTTATGTATGCCGTCGTCCGCTCGAGATGCCCGCCTGTTGTGGCGTCGCGGCTCTCTACCATATCGGCTAGCACATAAAGGGTGCTGTTCTGTAAGCGCTGAAGTTGGGCAGTGCGCTCTTTGATGATCTCATCGATGTTAAGCTGGCTTCTGATCCTGTATAAAAGCACTGGTGCAGAGAATGGTTTGGAAATAAAGTCCACTGCACCCAGTTCGAACCCCTGAACCTCTATCAAGGGGTCTGTGATGCTGGTTAGAAAGATTACCGGAATACTAGCCAGTGAGGGGTTGTTTTTCAAACGACGCAGTGCTTCGAAACCATCCATCTCAGGCATTTCAATATCAAGCAATATTAGGTCTGGAATGACTTTCTCAATCAGAGCCAACATTTTTTGAGCAGATGGAAGCGTCATCACCCGGTAGTGTTCTTTTAACGCTTCTTTAGCTAAAGACAAAGTGGTGTCACTGTCGTCAACTACGAACACAATCTTCATAATACGTACCTACCTCGTTTGAATCTAGTTATCAAAGACTAACAAGACATGAGACATTAAAGAAGAACCTCGATAGCTATAAACAAACGATAGTTAGGCTACGCGGTAATTATCTCAAACCAATGTTTGTTGGTCAAGGCAAATTAGGAAATAAAAAAAGAATTGTATAAATTCCCAGCAATTTTGGATTGGAGGCGCGTTTACCTTCTTGTACTTGCCTTTATACAGCTGTCTGAAAGTTGTAAGCCCATGCCAGGTACCGATCGGCGGGAAAGATGCAAGTACCTGCGCAGGATCGTGGTACCTCGCCTTATTATAATACTAGTATAAACTAATATATAGTCTTACACGTTCTTTAAGGCTAAGTGTTGGAGATTGACGATTGTCTGCGATTTTTTCGCCACTTTAAAAATGCCATTTTGCAAAAGCCCAGGTCAGAAATCTGTGTACTCGTAGTAACATAATTTTTCAGCCACTAAAATCGCAGACAATCGTCAATCTCCAACAGGTTGAGCCCAGGTTTGCATCCAAACCCCCGTTTCGAAGTAGTTTATTCGCTAGACAAATGCAAATTCGTCATTTACATATTGCACAATCAGTAATACCTACGTTTATAGATATCATCAGATCGGCTAATTTTCATTTCTGCTTATTGTCAGGCGTTGCTCATATGCCCGATCATCTTTAAACATGAGCAAACATTGGTCAAGAGCAACTGGTTTAGAGCACCAGTCATGTGTCATGAGAAAAGGAGGCATATATGGCTGCCCATTTGTCAATTAGGGAGAACTACCTACGTATGATCACTGGTGAGATTCCTGAGTATATCCCAGGAATGGATGGCTTCATGAGTGGCTTTGGCTGCTCTGCCCTGCGAAGGGCTGCCCCGGAGCCAGGCGTTTTAGAGTTCAAGGACATGTTCGGCGTCCCTTACAAGATAGAGCCAGCCAGTGGAGCTATCCCCGAGCCCAACAATTTTATTCTCGAAGACATCACCAAATGGCGCGACATCATCAAAAGGCCGGCGATCCTAGACGAGGTCGACTGGGAGCTGACCTCAAAGAAGGACCTCGATGCCTTCGACCCGGAAGCCTTGCGTTACGGCAGTGCAAGCGTGGGCAACGGCTATTTCATGATCCTTACCTACTTCATGGGCTTCGACAACGCCCTGATCGCCTGTGCAGAGGAGCCCGACGAGGTCAAAGCCTTGCTGAACTTCATCTTGGAGCTGAACAACGAGCTGGCTAAGAAGTTCATCTATTGGTACAAGCCCGATATGATGGGCATGGGCGACGATATCGCCCACGAGCTTGCCCCCTTCGTCTCTGAAGAGATGTTCTTAGACATCTTCGAGCCGATGTGGCGCCAGCAAGTTGCGGTTTGGAAAGAGGCCGACCTGCCTGCCGAGCACCACAACTGCGGGGCCTTTGCCCCATTTGTCCCATACATCGTGGACATGGGCTTCAATGGATGGAACCCCGCCCAGCCGACCCACAACGACTTGCCTGGCATCAAGGCCAGGTTTGGCCGCAAACTGGCGATGGTCGGTTGTTTCGAGTCCAATGGCTGGGTGACCTGGCCAGAGACCACCGAAGAGGAGATCCGCGCCGAAGTCAGGCGTACCTGCGACCTGCTGGCTCCTGATGGGGGCTTTGCCTTCTCCGGATTCGTCATGGGGCTGCCTGACAACCCGGTCAGCAACGAGCGTAATGGCTGGATCAGAGACGAGTTCGAGAAAATCAGGTATTCTTATTATTAGGATATATGCTTCAAGCAGTGTTTGATTATCTATGTGGAGAAGCCCTTGGTTTTCTCCACATATGAAGGCATTGCTTGCAGAATAAGGTATTTTTGGAAAAAGGATTTAGGAGGATTCATGGCTACACTATCAATCAAAGAGAACACGCTACGCATGTACAGGGGGGAGATTCCGGAATGGATACCGGGAATGGACACCCCAGTCGGGGCTCCGATGAGCATGTGCGCCTGCTCGGCTCTGCCGTTCGGCGGCCCTCCAGGCTCAATGGAGTGGGTCGATTTGTTCGGCGTCCCCTTCGTAATGGAGCCAGCCAGCGGGCCGATCCCCAAGCCTGGGGCATTCATTTTGGAGGACATCACCAAGTGGCGCGACATCATCAAGCGGCCTGCTATCTTAGACGAGATCGACTGGGAGCTGACCTCTCAAAAGGACCTCGCTGACCGCGACCCTGATGTCTTGGCAAACGGTTTTTGCAACCTCAGCAACGGCTACTTCATGATTCTTACCTACTTCATGGGCTTCGACAACGCCTTGGTGGCTTGCTCCGAAGAGCCCGAAGAGGTAAAGGACCTGCTGCACTTCATCCTGGACATGAACCTGGAGATCGGCAAGAATTTCATCCACTACTACAAGCCTGATGTTTATGGCTTTGGCGACGATATTGCCCACGAGCGGGCTCCCTTTATCTCGCATGAGATGTTCTTGGACATCTTCGAGCCTATCTGGCGTGAGAACTACAAGCTGATCAAAGAAGCCGATGTTTTGGCGACCCATCACAACTGCGGTGCTTTTGGGCCATTCTTACCATACATCGTTGACATGGGGGTTGACGGCTGGAACCCTGCCCAACCCACGCACAACAACCTGCCAGCCTTAAAGGCAGAGTTCGGCGACCGGATCTCGTTTAACGGCTGCTTCGAGAGCAATGGCCCGGCGAGTTGGCCAGAGACGCCTGAAGAGGCAGTGCGTGCCATGGTCAGAGAGACCTGTGACGCACTTGCTCCTGGTGGGCGCTTCTCGTTTAGCGGATATATCCTCGGTTTGCCCGACGACCCGGCACGCCTCGAGCGCCAAGGCTGGATCAAAGACGAGTTTGACAGCATAAAGTACTCTTACTACAACTGAGTTGTTGTAGGGTCCTGCCTCGTCACTTAATGGATTAATGCTAGAACCCCTCTGCTACCGCTTTCGCCTTAAAGCGCGGAGGGGTTCTTTGCATGTTGAGGAGAGGTGAATATGCACAACAAGCTCCTTAGCAACAAGAAGGATTTTGATACTGGGAGCTTAGAACACTTGGACGCTAGCCATAGCGGCATGCTCCTGACACGCCGGCAGGCCGTGAGCCTGCTCGCTATGGGAGGGTTTTCACTTGCTGGACTGCAGCTAACAGGTTGCTACATTAATAGATATATGCGGCGTATAGCGTTGATGGAGCGGTTGCTTTCTGAAAAGTATGCTGGCAGGGAGTTCGCTGTTGTCGGTGGGGATTACGGCTATGAGACATCTTTGCACCCCGTCGCTTACTGTATCGAGAGAGGCGTCGACGACCTTGTCTTCGAAGCTAGGTTCCAGATAAATGTTGAGGAGCTCGTCACTGACGCCTTCGTAGAGCGGAAGCTCGGCCGCCAAGTCGAGGATCTGATCATCGACTGCTTCAAGAAGCAGGGCATCGAAGCCGCACCGATCGGTTTAATCCGAACGAAAATAACCGATCCTGATATCACGCTCGACGAATTCATAGCAAAGGCCGAGGAGCTTAGAGGCTATTTTTTCGATATCGTCATTCCTGAGTCCTTAGAGTCTCCGCGGTCATCGGAGCCCTTTTTCGCGGCTATGCTCGAGGTCTTTACATATATAAAGACCAGTAATGGAATATTGATACAGGTAGCCAGGGACGAGGACTTCGCTGCTTATCAGGAATATGTGAGGCAAATCCCTACGTTTTATGCACCAAGAGATCCGAAACGACCCATTATCGATGGGTTTTATATCATGGGCCCAGCCCCGCATCTAGTCATCGATGAAGGAGATACCTGGAAGAATTATTCGCATTGATGGAGTACCGATGTCTTACAGCTTTAACGTGAACAGGGCGGCTTCGCATAGTATACATAATGCACCACCGATTACTTCCCCGCCCTTTTGGAACAGTATGAGCCAGTCGAGAATTGGGTATCCGCCATGTTTGAGAATGATTACCGCGACGTTGGTAGCAGCAGCTACTAAGCAGTCATCATCGAGACCTATCCAGATAGTTTAAGGATCACATTTAGGTCTCAGAGGGCGGAGCCAGTAGTTTAAAAAAGATCAGCTAAATTCCGGTTTTTGCAGCTCCACAAATGCTTATTGATAGCAATTGTATAATGGCAGGCTAACTAGGTTACCAGGTATATATTGAAAGGTTTAAGCTGCCCATTGACAACGAACGATGCTCTTTCGCTTTGCCACCAGGGTAGCAGTGTGTCTTTATAATCCTCAAGGATTATGGCTTTGAGCGGTAGGTCGTCTTTTAAGAATTCATCGTAATCGTTGATAATCAAAACAAAGCTTTCTTTGTCCAACCAGCTAAGGTCACGCATCCAGTCAAGATAGCTGTCTATGCTGTTGACTGTTTGTTTGGGAAGGTCGAAACCATCTTCGATAATTGCTATATAATCCGTCCACGATTGCACTTCGTTGCCGTTTATTTCCACCAAAAGAGTGTTTTGTTCTTGTTCTATACTCTGCTTTAAAGAAGAAGCTTGAGCCTTGCTAATAAAATGTATTTCATTTTGCATCATAAAACTCCTCATTCAACAAACCATGCAACAACAAGAACTAAGACAAAGCCGATGTTAAAACAAGACCCCCCTTTGACTTTATTGAATTTATTAAACACGCTCATATTATACTCAACGATTAAGCAGTAGTCACTCAATACGCACAAATGTTTGATAATGGTCAGTAGTATAGTATTTGGATCCATCACTTCCAACTACAAATCTAAACGGATCACGGTTCGTTCCCGGTATATTATTATTAACATCGAATTCTTTATAAGTGATAGGGCTTCCATCAGTAGAGCTTGTGGGGAGGGAGCCATCTCTGTTCATAAACCGCCCTCCTGCACTAGTGCCCTCGCTTTGACCTGCTACATTGCCATTCCAACCATCTTGATCATACTTGTTGAAGGAGTCCTGAACACTGTCAGGCAAGCTATTTAAGCTACATGAGGGGATTTGATTAGATGCATAGTCTGCATTATGTACCAAAATAGGCATTAAGCCTGCGTAATAAGTATGGTATTCGTCAACATCAAGGTTATAGACAGTCTCTAGGTTAGCCAGCTGTTCAAATGAAACAGAATCGATAACAATAGTATCACCATTTAGCGATGTCAACTGGTCACCTTTATCAAGGTCAATAGCCTTGACCCAGCCTTTACCAATAGAAAAGAATAGATGGTCTGGTGTAACTTGAATTTCGGAGCCACCAAGCCATATGTGTACTAGTTGCCTGGTCTGGCGGATATATGTCTGCAACACCCTTTGTTTAGCAGTCTCACCTGAGTCTACGTTTGTTGATATTAGCCAGTCTCCGATAATAATATCTTCAATAGGCTTTGGTCCTCGGATAGTCAGCACCAGGGTACCAGCAGTAAAACAAACACCTTCAGGAATACCCATGCTGCCAGGCTCATAACTCCACTGCCACTTGGACATCCCATAACCAACAACAGACGAAACAGCAGTGCCACTAAGCAAGCTGACAATGTCTGCCACTGTCTCGCTTGCACCATAGTAGAGCGCTATCTCGTGCCCAGCGTAGCCAGCCCCGGCACCAGCGCCAATGGTAATAAAAGCTTTACTGCTGAATTCAACAACACCCTTGATACCTCCAGCTACCAATGCTTCCGGACAACTAGTGAAAACAGCAACCTTGGCAACTCCTTGCCCATATGCACCATAGGCCCCCGCGCCCAGCGAGAGCACGGACGATGTGACTATGGCCGCCGTGCCGAAGGCGTCCCAGGCCTGCTGCTTGCCGTCTGCGCCGAAGGCCCACTCGAAGACAGTGTCCCGCAGCGGGTTGAAGGCGGCTGTGGAGTAGTCGCCGACAGAACCGTAGTAGATGTCTTGCCCAGCCTCGACCATGTTCATCGAGCCGTAGAGGATGGTAGCCCCGCCAGCAACGGCGCCCGCCACCACCAGGGGGGTGGCCAGCCCGGCGGTAGCGACTATGCAGATGATGCCACCGACGACGATCAGGCCTCCGAGCAGAAGGTTCAGCCAGCCTTCCTCCTCGCGCTGCTTGGCCCATTCTGCCTCGAGCAGCTCTAGGCGCTGCTGCTCGCGGTTGGCAGCCAAGCTGATGTCTTCGGCCAGCCCAGCCCGGTCGTTGTAGGCGTTTTGCAGGGACTGGCTCAGCGTCTGGAAGCTGCGTGAGGCGGTTATCGACCCGGGGACGTAGCCCGTGACGCCCGAGGCGCCCCTAAGCAGGTTCTCGTCGATGAAGTCGAGCAAGGCGCCAACCATCAAGTCCAGGTTGGCGAAGTCTGCTAAGACGTGCTCGGACTCGTAGGCGACAATGCCCTCATGCAGCCGCTTCTGGTTGTCCAGCACGGTGCTGTATGCGTCGCTGACCCCGTGGGGGGACGGAGCCTGGGCGCCCATGATGTCGCTGATGCTTTCGGCTATCCGCTGGATGCTGGCATGCCTGGCGTCGAACCCGTTCCGCGAGCTGTCGAAAGCCTGGAAGGTGTCCTGTATCACATCCTCGTCCAAGCGAGCGTGCAGGCCGCTGTCGACCGAGGCCAGGTAGCCGTCCTTGTAAAGCAGGAAACGGGTGTTGATCTCGCTGATTATCTCGCCCAGGCTGAGCAGGACCATGGCATGGACCTCTGTCAGATAGCCTTTCGTGCTGTCTGCTGCCGCACCCCGGAAGTCGCCCAGCCCAAGGATGGCCTTGATCGACTCTCCGACGTCCTGCAGCTGGTCGCCCCACCCGTAAGTCAGCCCCTGGAGGGCAAACCCAAGGTCGGTCATCTGGTTGTAGTCGATCAGGTAGGAGCTGCCGCCCCCCTCGTCCGGTATCGCCATCTTCCTAACCTGCCCTTACCGCACCAGGTTCTGGGACAAGGCTTGGTCGGTTCCCTCCAGCGCCCTTTGGACGCCCTTCATCACCTGGTAGTCCTTTTCCAAAAGGCTGCGGTACGCGCCCATCAGCCTGTCCAGCTCGAGCAGCCTTTGCCGGTACTTGATCAGCGTTGCCGCACGGCAGGTCAGCTCCGGCGGGCTGGCCGGCACCGGGGCCAGGTT
>WRNE01000043.1 GCA_009776725.1 Coriobacteriia bacterium | reverse complement strand
CTGCCGGTGGGCGCCTACGGCGGCCGGCGTGAGATCATGCAGATGGTCTCGCCCAGCGGCGGAGTCTACCAGGCCGGGACGCTGTCGGGCAACCCGATTGCCATGGCTGCAGGCCTGGCCCAGTTAGAGCAGCTGGAAGACCAAGGCGTCTATGAGCAGATCAGCCGCCTGGGGCAAAGGCTCGCCCAAGGCCTGTCGGACATATGCATCAGCCTGGGCTTGCCATGCTGTGTGACCAATATAGGGTCGCTGGCAACATTGTTCTTCGGTGTCGGCTCGGCTAAGGACTATGCCACTGTGAGCAGGGCGGACACCGGGCAATATGCCAGTTACTTCCTAAAGTCCTTAGACGCAGGGGTCTATCTGGCACCCTCCCAATTCGAGGCGATGTTCGTGTCGGCAGCCCATAGCGACGATGATATTGACGAGACGCTAAACGTAGCCGAAGACGCATTAAAGCAATTAAGCGGGAGGTGAGTGAACATGAGAAGCGTATTGGTCGTAGCGCATGGAAGCAGGGTAAAAGAAACCGAGGAGTCGTTTACCAGTATCTTAGATATGGTCAAGCAGAAGCTGCCCGACCACATGATCGAGCCATGCTACATGCAGTTGGCCGACCAAACATTGGAGCTAAGTGTTGCCAGTTTGGTCGATCGGGGGGCTACAGAGATCAGAATTGTGCCATACTTTCTGTTCACAGGAGTCCACATCAAGAAGGACATCCCCCAGATGATCGCCGGTTTTCAAGAACAGTATCCCAATGTGGAGATAAGCCTGGGGCAGGCTCTCGGAGTGGATGAGCGCCTAGCCGACATTTTGGTCGATCGGATTGTGGGTGCAAGTTGATGAGAGGCTTTTGTGCATTGCCAGTACCTTGAGTTACAACCTGTCAACAAGGCGAAAGGTCGACTACTATGAACGACTCCCGAGCATTGGACAAGCTCTATATCATCGGCTTCGGGCCAGGCGACAGCGGCTCGATGACCAAAAGGGCCTTAGACATCATTGAGAACGCCGAGGCTGTGATCGGCTCAGAGCGCAGCAGCGACGCTTTCATGGAAGTAAAGACCTATAGCCTCTCGATAGTCATCGAGCAGGTCTTGCAATTTCCCGAGCGCAACCGCAAAAAGGACGAGAAGGGAGGCTACCTGGTCGTCTTGGTCAGCGGGGACAGCGGCTTTTACAGCTTGACCAAGACCTTGATCGAGCATTGTTCAGGCAAGCTGGACATCGAGGTCATTCCAGGCATCAGCTCTATCCAGTACCTTAGCGCGAAAATCAAGGTCTCCTACGACGATGCGGTCCTGATGAGCCTGCATGGGCGCAACGAGGCGATTGTGCCGCGAGTGGCTTATAACCAGAAGGTCTTTACTTTGACTGGTGGGGAGAATAGCGTGGCCTTTATCTGCGAGCATCTCACCCGCTTCGGATTAGGGTATGTGCAGGTAACGGTTGGTGAGCGGCTCTCTTATCCAGATGAAAGGATAACTACCGGAAACGCCGTCGACTTGGCGAACAGCGACTTCAACGACCTGTCCGTCGTCTACATCGAGAACAAGTACTTCGCCGACCCGAGCCTGCCCCTGCGCGACGAGGACTTTATCCGGTCGGAGGTGCCGATGACCAAAGAGGAGGTCCGTTGGCTGTCGGTTGGCAAGATGCGCGTCGAGCCCACCGATGTCATCTACGATATCGGCGCCGGCACAGGCTCGGTGTCCATCGAGCTGGCGCGAAAGGCCAGCCAAGGATTCGTCTATGCGATTGACAGCGATGCCGAAGCTTGCCGTTTGATCAGGGAAAACAAGGACAAGCACCGGGCATACAACCTGGATGTCACCTTTGGCGAGGCGACGCAGGTGATGAAATGGCTGCCGGTTCCCACCAAGGCCTTCATCGGCGGCAGCTCGGGCAAGATGGAGGCGATCATCCGCTGGCTGGTGGGCGAGAACCCCAAAATCAGGATAGTTACCAATGTGGTCACCTTGCAAAGCCTAAGCGAGGCCTTGCGCCTCTACGAGAAGTTCGGCCTGCTCGACCGGGAGGTCGTCTGCGTCAACATCACGCGGAACACCATAGCAGGCGATTATGATATGTTGACGGCAAACAATCCAGTGTTCATTATCAGTGGCAATGCCGGCACATTCCGGGGCGGCAGCAGCAGCCAAGCCGGCCAGTCTGAAGACCCAGAGGAAGCAGAGCGCCTTGAGCTGATAACAGAGCGGCAGATTGCTTTGGTCGAAGGCGACATCCGCACATTCATGGCCAGGCAGGCAAAGAACAGCGGCCTTTTGCACAATATGGTGCCGGCTCCCCGTGAGGCCCGGCAGTTGTTTGCCACAGGCCCAGAGCCTCTAATTGACAAGCCAGCCGGTCCGAGCGAGGCAGAGAGCGACGAGGCTACTGCCAACGAGCCGGGCAGCGAAGATGAGGGCCTGTAGTCGATGAGCGCGCGGATCATGATAGCCGGCACAGGCAGCGGCAGTGGGAAGACTACTGTCACCTGTGCCGTTATAGCTGCCCTGATCGACTTAGAGAAGCAGGTCGTTTCATATAAATGCGGGCCGGACTACATCGACCCGATGTTCCATGCCAAGACGTCCGGGGTTGCTGCCTTGAATCTAGACATCTTCTTAATGGGGGAGGAAGGGGTCAATTATTCGCTGCAACGGCACCAAGACGATTTCGACATAGCAGTGATAGAAGGGGTGATGGGACTGTACGACGGACAGTCCGACACGTCGTATGCCTCATCCAACCATGTGTCGCTGCTGACGGGCACCCCTGTGGTCTTAGTGGTCAACCCGTCCGGTATGGGCCTGTCGGTCTGTGCTTTCATATCAGGCTACTTGGGATTTGCTGAGAACAACATCAAGGCAGTCTTGCTGAACAAGGTCCGCCCCAGCAGCTACCCGTACTACAAGCAGATGATCGAGGACAACTTGGGCATCCCAGTCATTGGCTACCTTCCACAGGTGCCGGGAGCCGAGATCAGCTCCCGCCAGTTGGGACTAGTCAGCGCCGAAGAGATCATAGACATCAAAGAGAAGATCAAGGCTTTAGGAGACCAGGCCTTGTTAAGCATCGACTTTCCCGCCTTGCTTGGGATTGCCAGCCAGGCCGAGGCCTTGCCGAGGGATGCTGGCCCCCATGTAGCATCAGCCGACGAGCATAGTGCCGATCTGCCACCTGCCAAGATATACATCGCCAACGACCAGGCCTTTTGCTTCTATTACCAAGAGAACCACGAGCTGCTGGAGAGCCTCGGAGCCAAAGTCGAGTTCTTCTCCCCATTAATAGACAGCCAATTGCCTGAGGATGCAGACGGCCTGGTTTTATGGGGAGGCTATCCCGAGCTCTACGCTGGCCAGCTGCAAGCCAACGAGTCGTTGAGAGAAAGTATAAAGGCCGCGATCGGCAAGGGCCTGCCGGTGTATGCCGAATGCGGGGGCTTTGCCTATTTGCATGAGAGGCTGGTCGACCAAGGCCAAGGCATGTACCAGATGCTCGGGGTCTTGCCGGGGACTGTCCGGATCACCGACACTTTGCAGGACTTTGGCTATTTTGCATTGACGGCCCAAAGCGACAATATGCTTTGCCCGGCGGGCACGACGTTCAATGCGCATTTTTTCCACTACTCGCATAGCGATAATCCAGGAAGCAGTTTTAATGCAGTCAAGCCAGACGGCCGGTCGATGTCTTGCATTGTCGCCGAGAAGAACATATTCGCCGGCCACCAACACCTGCATTTTATCGGCCAAGCGAACCTAGCAGCTAGCTTTGTCTCAGCTTGTGTGGAGTATAGAAAGGGCAAGAATGGCTAAGGTAGAGTTGTTAAACCCAGTTGAAATTGAGAACGAAAGCATGCGGATGATCAGCCTTGAGCTGGGCGACGCTGCCATAGACGTCGAGAACGAGAGCATTGTCAAGCGCGTGATTCACACCACCGCTGACTTTGACTATGCCAAGAACCTGGTCTTCTCGCCAGGCGTCGTCAAGACAGCAGTCCACGTTTTGGAAAGTGGAGCGCGGATCGTGACCGACACCAAGATGGGCATGGCCGGCATCAGCAAGCCAGCTCTCGAAAAGACCGGTTCGACCGTGCATTGCTTCATCGACGACCCCGACGTTTTGTCTGCTGCCCAAGCGGCGGGCTCGACTAGGGCCTTGGCGGCCATCGACCATGCCGTGGCTAACCTAGAGGCCCCTTTGGTCTTTGTCGTGGGGAATGCCCCTACTGCCTTGATCAGGCTATACGAGCTGGTCACCGACCAGGGCCTGCTGCCCAGCCTGATCATCGCCGTACCAGTCGGCTTCGTGAATGTTGTGGAGTCCAAGGAGCTGGTTTTAAGCCTGGACGTCCCCTACATTGTCGCGCGCGGCCGCAAGGGCGGCAGCAATGTGGCTGCAGCGATTGTCAATGCATTACTGTACCAGGCAACAGGAAGGGTCATTTGACGATGGGTAATGCAAGCAAAGATGCTTCTGGGGACTGGCCGGTTGGCCAAAAAAACAGCCGAAAGTTCTTCGCCAATCGTGACTGCGAGTATTATCCGTGCCATGAGGACGCTGACACCAATGACTTCAATTGCATGTTTTGCTTTTGTCCCCTGTATATGCTTGGCGACAGCTGCGGAGGCAAGTTTGTCTATACCGAGAAAGGGGTCAAAAGCTGTATAAACTGCGACTTGCCGCATAAAGCGTCTTATTATGACGTGATTATGGACAAACTAAAGGAAGCGAACAAGAAATAAGAAAGCAAAGGTAGTATTTGCCTTGGTTTTGTTGGCACGGTCATAGTTGGGGCTGCGTTTTTCAACAAACTAGTATGATATTATAATTTGCCCAAAACGTTATTTAAGGCCAAATGCTCAAGAATTTCGATTGTCTGCGATTTTTTCGCCACTTTAAAAATGCCGTTTTGCAAAAGCCCAGGTCAGGAATCTGCTTACTCGGAGTAACATAATTTTTCAGCAACTAAAATTGCGGCCAATCGTCAATCTGCAACAGGCTAGGTCTGACCTTAACATCGGCACCTCTGTTAGTTGGTGGCTTGTTCATGGTGAGATCGAACAGCGCTTAGCATTTCCCAGTGTGGCAAATGCGGACCGGATGGAAAGCTATGAATAAAAATAACCGATTATAAAGGCCGGTAAAACGAGTAAAATAAGTTAACCAATGTTTGGTAAGTAGTAAGGGTAACCTTTTATATATATCAGCCATCCACTTGTTCAAAAGTGATTTTGGGATAAAGCTTTGGCAGGGAGAAGAATATGAGTATGAGGCCGTTAAAATGCGAGATGTGTGGCTCGTCTGACGTGGTAAAGCAGGCAGACGGCTTTTACGAGTGCCAACATTGCAAGACAAAGTATTCGATCGAGGCTGCTCGGCAAATAATGTTTGGCAATGTCCTGACCATTGACCTTGCCGATAGGGTTGAGGATTATCTAAGCCTTGCATCCCAGGCTATGAACGATGGGTTCTATGCTGAAGCCGAACAGTACTATAACCGGGTAGTTGAGATTTACCCTGACAATATCGAGGCGTGGGCAATGAAGGGCTTAGCGGTTGGGCTTCAGTCGAATATGCTCAATAACCGCTTGTCCGAAGCAGCCCTTTCCTTCTATCGCGCTATCGAATACGCTGATCTTGACCAGAAAGAACTTGTGCTACAGACTTGCCTTGAACATATGAAGACCCTAAGCACACAAGTCATCTCTGCTTATGGCCAGCAGTTCGGTGAGAACACTGACGCCCTCAGTTACGACAGTTTTTCAAAGCTTGTCGACTATATGATCGGTGTTTATCAGGGGCTTGAGAACAGACTGCAGAAAAAACTCGTCGACCTGCATGTAGCGACCTGCCATGAAGTACAAAGAGCTGTCAAGGAAGCTTGGCAGACTGCAATAAAACCTACCTACTTGGAACGCCGAAAACTAGCTTTCAGGGACAGCCTTGCAATCAATAGGGTCTATCTAGAGTATGTGGTAAAAGTCGATTATTGTGTTGGCTTGCTAGAAAAAGTCTTACTGCTTGTTGGCGATAACCTCGAGACCAGCCTTGAAATAAACGAGCTTTTATTACATTTGCATGAAAGTGCAGAAATGGAGGCGCCAGTCGGGTCGAGCTTGTATTCAAGGCTCATACCGCAGTTATTCGAGAAAGACGATTCTCAGAGACGGCGCAGCGAAATAAGCCTATATCAAAAAGAAGTGAAGAGGCTAAAGAGCCTGCTTGTTCTGGAGTCTTTGGCAAACGATGCCTATGCGTACCACGAGTTCGAGGAAGTGGTCAAACAGCGAGAGCAAGTACTCGAAGACATCAGCAACACGAGTATGCTCAATGTGAATAGAAAAGACAAGCTGGAGACAGAGCGCCTCCGGCTGGATATATTGATCGACCAAGCATTTCGTAATCGGCCAAAGCAAGGAGTGGCTGTCTAGAATCAGTCTTTACGAGTTTGCTCATGGTAGCAGCAAGCGCATGCTGAGTGCCTGCATCCATCTGGGCTCCTGATAAGGTCGAAGATGCTGGTAAACATTACCTGGGGGCAAACTAGGGCAAAGACGAATTGGTTGAGGTCGCTTTCAGAGCGCTGACGGCTAAAGCCGGCGTGAATCGAACCGCGTTTTACCTTCATTATACGGATAAGAACAATCTGCTTGACCAGATAAGAAAAGCCTGCTTGTTTTCATTAAAGGGCATAGTATTTAAGCCTACCGTGCTGTTTAGGGCCGATTGGCGATCTGGTTTTACCGTAAAGTATAGAAAAGCTGAAACTTTTTCTCCATGCATTACGGATATACATACAGAAGCCGGAAAGGAGAGGCACGGTTGAACGATGAATTGAGGCTGATACGCAAAATCCAAAAGAGCGGCGACCGTGCCGCCGCCGATACCCTGGTGCGGAATTACTACGATGAGATCTACCGCTTTCTTCGAAAACAGCTCTCAGACCATGACGCAGCATACGACCTAACGCAAGAGGTGTTTATCTCGGTATTGAAAAGCATCGGGCGATACGACCCAAAGCGCGGCGCGGGTTTTAGAACTTGGCTCTATAAGATTGCTACGGATAAGACGGTCGATTACTTCCGCTCCCGCGCCTCACGGCAACCAACAACTCTGTCCCTCGACGATGTTCAGCCCATAGACGAAACTGATTTTACCAAACGCTTGGAGCAACAAGATTTTGCGGAACGCGTCTATGTTTTCGTCAACACGCTATCGCCGGAAGCCCAGAGGATTTTCCGTCTGCATATCTTCGGCGGATACACCTTTGCAGAAATCGCTGAGCAAACGGAAATGCCCGAAAGCAGCATAAAGACCAAGTACTACCGGCTTCTGAACACGCTCAGAAAGGAGTTTGCCGATCATGGATGATCATGAAAAGAATAAAAGCATTGATTACATCCTGTCGCAGGGTTTAGTGAGGCCGCAGAAAATGCGGGAACGCATATCAGATATGACCCAAACGCTCGGCTTGCGGTTTATCTTTTGGGACACGGGTTACAGCTTGTTCTTCTCCGCAGTAACACTTACGCTTGTGCTTGTATTGTCGATTGTCGCACCGGACGAATACCGCCACTCGTTCGCTGTCGCCGCTGCTCCGCTGGTGTTCTTGTTGCTCGGAGCGTTTACCGAAACAGCGGAACGCGCCAGCGGCTTGTATGAACTCAAACAGACGTGCAGGTATACCGTTCAGCAAGTAGCAGCCTTGCGGGTGATCTTTTATTCGGTCGCAGGCGTGGCATTCACGGCGGCCATCACAGCAGTCAGCGCCAATGACGCATATGAGTTTCTCTCATTGTTCCCGCTATGCCTGTCAGCCCTGTCTGTCTGCTCTGTGCTTTTCCTGTATGTGACGCGGTACTTGGTCGGCAAGTGGGGCGGCATGGTGTATTCGGCGGTCTGGGTGTTTATGAGCATCGCGCTACCGTTTTCGTTCAGGGAGTCTTGGGAAACCCTGCTCGGCGCTGTGCCGATTGCGCTGTCTGTCGCTATAACCGTACTCGGCGCGGTGGCGCTCGCATATCAGATTAAGAAAATGTTATCGGAGGTAGAGCACTATGCTGTCGCTTAACAATATAACGAAAAAGTATGGCAGTTTCACAGCTCTGGAAGACATAGACCTTGAATTTTCTAGCGGCGTCTACGCCCTGCTTGCCCCCAACGGCGCAGGTAAGACAACGCTTATCAAAATGATTGCAACCCTAATATTCCCGACCAAGGGCGAGATCCTCTGGAACGGCGACGATATTGTCAAACTCGACGCTTCCTACCGCGGCTTGCTCGGCTATCTGCCGCAGGACTTCGGCTATTACCGAAACCATTCGCCCCGCGACTTCCTGCTCTATATGGCGGCGGTGAAATGCATTGACCGCGACGCAGCAAAGCGGCGGACAGACGAGCTGATCGAACTTGTCGGGTTGACCGATGTGCGCAACAAGAAGATGAGGAAGTTCTCAGGCGGTATGATCCAGCGTGTCGGCATCGCCCAAGCCATGCTGAACGACCCGAAGATCCTCATACTTGACGAGCCGACGGCAGGCCTTGACCCGAAGGAACGAGTGCGTTTCCGTAATCTCATATCGTCGCTGTCAAAAGACAGGATCGTCATACTGTCCACGCATATTGTGAGCGATATAGAAACGATAGCCAACAATGTCATTATGTTCAAAGACCACAGGCTGTTTGTCAACGACGCACCAGCTGCAATCAGTCAAACGCTTTCGGGTAAGGTGTATGAAACCGACGGGGCAATTCCCGCCGCGAGCCTTGCGCTAACCGAGCGGCAGGAAGGCGGTAGAACGGTCACGCGCTTTGCCAATGAGGGCGACTGCTCCGATGCTGCGCAGCGGGCTGAGCCAAACTTAGAAGACGTATTCTTGTATGTCTTTAGGGACGAGACGGCGTGACATGTTGTTACTTTTGTATGAGCTGAAGAAGACTCTGCTTTCACCACTTTTGCTCGGCTTTCTTGTGCTATGTATCGCGCTGAATGTCGTCATAACATTTTCATATAATGTGCCAGACTATGACTGGAGCGACGCTGAACCTCGCAACGTGTTTGTAAATTATGACGCAAGCGAACTCGCTGATTATTATGTCCGTCTGCACAATATGAGCGGTAGCGCGGAGGCAAATATCCGTACTAAGTACGTAAGACTTCAGCTTGTCATAAACGAAAAGGCAGAGAATGGCGATGCGCTTTCAACCTATCTTGGTGGGTCAACCTACTATATGCACAGTCTGCTGTTCGGAACACTGCTTTTCGCTGTTATCGCCGAAAGCTGTCTGATTGCCTTGTTCGCCGCACTATTATCAACAGGATATGAGAACACGTACAACACAGAACAGATAATATGCGCGTCAAAGACAGGGCGGCGAATATTGCATACAAAGCTTATGGCTACAGTGGTAACAGGGTTTGCAGCGTTTACGGTAATTCTCGGAGTGGCATTGGTGGTGTTCTTTATCCGCTTTGACTTCTCTGCAGTATGGCACGATAACGTGTCAAGTTCGTTCAACTTTGCCCCCGGCGAATGGCCCGAGCCCTTCATGACATGGCATAGCTTCACTGTAGCGGGGCTGCTTCTTGCGGTGATAGTCGCAGCGATGGGACTGACGGCGGTGTTTTCTCTGTTTGGCTTTGTGTTAGGCACGTTTTTTCATAGCAGCTATGTTTCATGCGGCATCGCCGTTGCGCTCTGCATCCTGCAATATGTTGTCTCGTTTATTCCGCAGGTCGGCGGGACACTGTGCGGGGTGATAAACCTCACGCCGATTATGCTTTGGGCAAACAGCGGCAAATGGTTCACTGACGGCGGCGCGACTATTGCCTGGGCGAACTTCGAGAGCGTGGGTGTCATCGCACAGCTCATAATACTATCTGCGGCGGGTCTGCTTGCCGCGACACTTTACAGACGGAGGGAACTACTGTGAGGATTTTCATTTGCGAGTTAAGGAAATTATGGAACTGGCGTGTACTGCTGGTCATAGCCGCATTCGGCGTGATAACGTGGTTTGCGTTTTTTACGGACATTCTAAACGACTATGAAAGCCTGAAAACCCACGGCATGTACAGCGCGTACCAGACCGAGATGTTCAAGAAGTATGGCGAAACTCTAGAGCCGGAGGAGTGGGAGGATTTTGACATCAAGCAGCAATATGCTGTCGTCTATGCCGCAGGCGATGATATTATCGCAGAAGAGCCGATTTTCGCTAAATATGGTGTGGAAAGCTTTTCGGGCTTTCTCGAATGGTATGAAAGCGGAAACTATTGGGTAGAGGTTGATGGCTTTATAGTTCTTAGCGGCGGAGAACTTACGCCGGAAAACCAAGACAGAATGGATATGCTAGACGCGCTCAACTGCGTATCCGACGGTTATACGCTTGACGAGTGGTACAACAGCCCGATGGTACTTCTGCAAAGCCTACGGGCTTTAGAAGACCGTTATACAAACCAACAGCTTTATCTTGACATATATACAATGAACGATACGCGCCCCGCCGTAGTCCGCGCTGCCGAACGATTAAAAGCATCGGACAACAACAGCCTGCTGAACGGGTATCTGCTCGGTAGTTTTTCATTGCACGCGGCGGTTACAGGCGTGTTTGCTCTCATCTCGGTGATGGTGCTGATTATTCCTATGCTCATCATCGACCGATCACGCAATATACACTTGCTGCAATACTCGTCGGCGGTAGGACGAAAGCTATTCCGCACACAGTTTTTCACGACGCTGATAAGCACGATCGCTCTGTCGGGACTGCTGACAGTCCTGCTGTTCGCGCCATTCATAGCACGTTCAGCCGAATACTGGAACGCGGGAGTCATGTCGCTTGGAGGCGACGGAATGTGGATGTATGACATAAGCTACGGGCAGTACGTCTTGATACTTGGTGGCATGATAGTCGCAGCTTGCACAGGCGCGGCTTGCCTCGCGTTTATACTTGCCCGATTTTCGGCAAACATCGTGACCGTGATGATAAAATCCGTCCCGGTGGCAGCGGCTCTCGCGACAGTTCTCGTGCTTTCGACATACAGGGCTTTTAGCAACAACAACATCGTTTTTAATCAAGTGTTTGCCGGAGAGTCCGATATGCCGGAGGTCATCGTCTGCGGCTTGTTGTGCCTGTCGGGCTTATTCGCAGCTGCGGTGGTTATGCAGCGTGAAAAACGCGTTGACGTGTAAATAGTAATTCTCTACTAGACGACTAAAATCCTCTAGTTTACAATGTACATACTTTATGTACATTGTATTGGAAGGAAACAGTATGCCCTCAGCCACTATCAGGCTCACTGACGAGGAGCTTCAGCTAATAAAGAGCCATGCGAAAGCGCAACGCCGCTCAGTATCGGATGTGATCCGTCTGGCTATCCTCGACTTGATCGAGGATGAGTACGACCTTGCTTTGTTTAAACAGGCGAAAGAGGAGTATATATCAGACCCGGTTACGTTCTCGCATGATGAAATGATGCATAGATACAGCGATGACGATGAAAGCCTATAAAGTCGTCTATACAAAACGAGCAGACAAGACAATCCAAAAACTTGACCCTTTTAACCGTAGGCTGATCCTATCATGGATTGGGAAAAACCTGGAAGGCTGCGCTGATCCGCGTAGCCATGGAAAAGGCCTAACTGGCGATCATGCCGGCGAGTGGCGTTACCGGGTCGGGGATTATCGCATCATCTGTGAAATCGACGACGACAGGATACTAGTCCTAGTATTGGCTATAGGTCACCGGAGAGATATCTATCCAGAGAACTAATAAAAATGGGGAGAAGACCATTGCTTTCGTTGTGACTCTGTAGTTAATACATCTTAGACGCATAAGGGGTCAGGGGGGCGGTCTGATTTGTCCCCTTTGCCAAGACCAGCCACGCCAGACATCGGCTGTGGCTGCTGGTATGGACCATAGGCGTTGATACAGACATTAATTGGCAGATAGTTTCCGTCGGAATTCACAGGCCAGTTGGTATCGCCGCCCACCGCGCTGGCCGTGGTGATGTCGTCAAATGTCTGTCCGGCCGCTAATTAATGGCTGACGATATTGGTTGCAACTTGGGGTTGGAATTTGCGCGTTGTTAGTTCTGTGGGATCGGCAAACGAGGCGTACCAATTGTTTAATAACATATCGCCGCTTACCGCCGTGCTCTCTTGGTCTTGGCCGGGTAGGCCGCTGCGATGAACCCGGGCGAAGAAATAATAGATCCCCGCAGGCCAATTAGCGCTAGTAGTGGCATAGCTGCTGTTTACCAACGTCACGTTGTTAAAGGTGAAATCCAGTATCCAATCAGACGATCCCGGATCACTGGTTCGACCAGATAGGATCATGCATTGATAGCCAATCTGCATCGCGCTGGCGTCGTTAGGCCCACCGAGCAACCATGTCGGATTACCCGTGCCTTTGGCGGCCTCGCCTCCACCGCTGGCGAAATATTGACCAACCGCAGTCGTTGGCAGCTTGGTTTGGGTAGTCAGATATGGCCCATAAACATCAACACAAACCCGAACCGGTTCATATGGCGCGGCGCCGGCGCCGGTGCGGGGTCAATTATAACTGCTATTAAAACGATTGCCGCTATCGTCAGCCTCGAACACGGTGATGCGATCGGTTAGCGGTTCGCCCGCGGCTTTGGTGGCTGGAGCGGTTGATTCGGTAACTGGTTGAAACTGCGCGTTGGCTTCGGCGATGATTGCCGCCCGAACCCACTGATTATCAGAACCCAGATAGGCTTCTCCCGTCCGAAAATAACCTACTTTTCGTGAAACCGCTCCGGCCGTCCTAAACTATATGAAAACCGTCAGACACTTTAATACTAAACCCTCTCTCGCTTCAAGGACAAAGGCAGCCCAATGGAACCACGTATATCCCATCCTCGCGCCGATAGGCATATTGTCCGCCAGTCAGTACCATCAAGAACTCCGGCTCGCTGACAGCGGATGTGTCGATCCGATTTCGCAGTTTGAACAGGTTGGCAGCAGCTTCCTCGACGGCTTTCGTACTTCCGAGCTTGATTTCGACTGCTCCCCACCTGCCATTGTTAAGCTGCACAATGGCATCAACCTCTAAACCTGTTCGATCCCGAAAGTGCAGGATATCCCCATCAATCATCGAGGCATACACCCGCAAGTCGCGTACGCAGAGCGACTCAAAAAGCAGACCCATGGTCGACAGGTCACCCAGCAACCTATCGGGATCAGCATCCAGAGCCGCGACCGCCAATGATGGGTCAACCAGATGCCAGGTGGGAGAAGAGCGCAGCGCAGTCTTCGATCGCATCTTCGGACTCCAAGCTGAGATTTCGTCGAGTATGAAAATCCTACGAAGCGAGTTTACATACGATGCCACTGTCTTATCGCTTATGGTTACGCCATCTGATTCCATGTCTGCACGGATCGTCTTCAGATTAGCTTGAGTCGATGTGTTTCGAGCTAACGACTTTAGCAGTGAACGCGCATAACGAGGGTTTCGCTTGATATCATCAACCCGTGAGATGTCGCTTTCAATGATTGAGAGAAAACACTCCTTGGCTGTCTGCAGACCCCAGCTCTTATTCGAAGTTGAGTCAACCACCGCTTTTGGCCACCCGCCCCGCGCTATTAGGTAAGCATAGTCATTCACCGTGAGATTCGAGTACCCTCCTATGCTTTCCGGGGATTCAAACAGATTGGCGAGTGAGACCTCATTTGTTGATTCGAGGGATTCAAATAGAGACATCGTCCGCATAGTCATTCGGGCAATACGACCTGTGCCAGTATGCATAACCGCATCATTGCTAGGGGTTGCCGAACCGGTGAGGATGAACTGTCCGTTTGCATTATCTTGATCAACCGCGAAGCGCACTGAATCCCATAACACTGGTGCCGTCTGCCACTCATCTAGCAGCCGGGGCTTCTCTCCTAGCAGCAGGTTTGAAGGCCTTATGCCCGCCATTTCGATATTCTGGTTTGCTGTATCAGGGTCTTGCATGTAGAGTATGCTTTTTGCTTGGCGTGCAGCGGTGCTTGTCTTGCCACACCATTTAACCCCTCTGATCAAAACAGCGCTCATATAGGAGAGCTTGTCGTCCAATACGGTATCTGCAAGTCGTTCAAGATATAATACACTCACGATTTGCCACCAATCCTAAGTAGTCTGTTAATCAGGCATTATATCATGCACTTCCAATAATTGCACATTTACATTTCCGATATTTGCATGTTTTCACTTCCGTAAATTGCTGAAAACCACTTCCGATATTTGCAAAACAATATATGGGGATAAACACGAAGCTTTGTTGGCTGGGAGTTTATGAGGTCGCGGTGTAGGATTTCATGTGATCCTTTATCCACTCATCGAACGGGATGGTATGCTCGGATTTCTCGTACGCAGACATCATGATAAAAAGAATTGTCTGGGCGTTGGGGTGTTCGATGCCAAACACATTCATGAAGATAACTAAAGCCCTCCAATAGTACTCCAGCGCCCGGGCATAGTCGCCCAAGTTATGCAAGCCATACCCTGTTTTATGATCGATTAATGAAAGCTTTGTTAGCAGATCTACCTCGTTGACTTGCTGCGCAGCGCAAGCCTCTAGCGCAGTAACATGCGGCAGAAGCAGAAGGAAACTCTCCCGTGATTCTCTTGTCCCGAATTCGGTCTGGATGGCAGCGCTCGCAGCCTCCAAGCAACAAGTCAACCAAGACATGTCCCCGTACTTATCCTGATAATCTCTGATGGAGTCTTGGATGATGCGGTGTATCGACAGCAGCTGTCTTTTGTCGACGCGGTGATTTGTTAGACATAGCAATCTGGTCAACAGCCAGCTCTAGAATCCTTTCATTGGCATTATCAGCCAAGTCATATTCGCTTTTTGGCATTGATATTCTGACATAAACCACCATTTCCTTTTATCCAATTTGCATCCCATCAAGCCATATAGCCTACCGAAGGAGTGAAATCCAGCTTGACTATCTCGCCTTGCTCAAATATCGTGCTCACTTGACTACTTCGGCTCCAATATCGTCTCCCCAAAGCTCAACCGATGTGAAATAGTCACTTAGATTCATGAGCAGATCGTCCATTGTGCTTTTCATATGTCGCTGATACTTTGTCTGAGGAAATACTAGAACTAGAGTATTATCCTCGTCGACTTTGATAACAACTGTATCGCCAATAGTTGCACCGATCTGCTCGCAGATTGCTTTTGGTATACGGACACCCTGCCCGTTGCCCCACTTCTCAAGAGTGCTGATGGAATTCATCCAATTCTCCTTATTTTGACTTCGATGCCTATACGGTAGTATGCACTATTCAAACCTGGGCTTGTGCTCACGCCGCTTTTATCCGTTTATTAATCTAATCTGGGTAGAGACAAACCTTCATCAAGCTTGTTGCTTCGCTAATAGAAACAAAACGCTCAAACGCAACCACCTATTGCGATCACCTTGACAGGTGGTGATTCGCTCTGAATCACTGGTGACGTACTCTAGTGCTTTTTTGATCAATCGAAAAGAGGCCTAGTCGTGATTGGGGATTTTCCACTCTTTATACTTTGTCTGAACGTTTCAGGGAGGATGTTGTCGTAAACTCTCTGCTCAGCCATCTGCACAGTGTGCTGCCCAATAAAGGAGTAGTTCCGAGCTATTCATTGAAAGGAATACTAGCTATACAGTTTATAGTTATAACCAATGCACGTTTATGTTTAACATCGAAGCTTTGCTAATACCATCCTGTAGAAATCTCGAGATCGTAAAACCGTTAGTCTTAGCCAAACTGGCCAATTCGTTTGATATGCGGTTGTGTACGATTAGTTCTGTAAATTCATTTTTAACCATCTAGTGGAAAAGATGGCCAAAGTCCTTCAAGATGTTTGTAACGAAAAACTTTCTAAGGAGGAACAATGGCCAAGAAGAAGAGTACGACCAAAGACGGCGCAAATCAAGCCCTGGCAATGATCGACGACATGGAATTCTT
>WRNE01000042.1 GCA_009776725.1 Coriobacteriia bacterium | reverse complement strand
GTCTGTTGGCAGCGACCCGCCGTCGTCTGGCGGCTCTCCGTCGTCTAGCGACCCGCCCTCGTCTGGCGGCTCTCCGTCGTCTGGCGGCTCTCCCAAAGCCTCCACGATCAATGGTGCCAACAACGTCACGTCGCCAGCGCCGATGGTGATTATCAAGTCCCCCGGCTTGGCCAGCGATGCCAGATAGCCCGGCGCATCCTCCCGGTCAAGCAGCCGGACGTCCCGCCCGGGATGGGCGGTATTGATCGCCTCTACCAAGGCTTGGCTGCTGATCCCGGCGACGGGGTCTTCTCCCGCTGAGTAAATGTCTAGCAATGTCAAGGTGTCAGCGTCGTCAAAAGCCTCGACAAAGGAGTCGAACAGCTCATGTGTCCGGCTATAGCGGTGCGGCTGAAAAAGCACGTGGGTGTGGTTGAAGCCCAAAGCCTGCGCTGCGCTAAGGGTCGCTTTGATCTCGGTAGGATGATGGCCGTAGTCGTCGAACACCTGCACGCCGCGGCCTTCGCCGACCAGCTCGAAGCGACGGCCCACTCCTTTGAAGCCAGAGACCGCCTTAGCGCTGGGCCCGGCTGCATAGCCCATCTCCACGAGGGCTGCCAGGCTGGCGGTCGCGTTTAGGACGTTGTGGGCGCCTGGGGAGTACGGCAGCGTGACACTGGCCTGCCCGTCAGGGAAATGGACGACGAAGTTCTGCGCATCCAGCGACTGGCAGCGGTATTTGGCCGAGGCGGAAAAACCATACGAGGCCTTACGTTTGTCGCTTTGGCGGGCAATCTCGGCCAGCTCAGGGTCGTCTATGCAATAGACCAAGAGGCCGTCCTCGCCCAAGGTGTCAATAAATCTGGAGAAGGCCTCGTCTATCTCGTCTAGAGAGTGAAAATGGTCGAGATGGTCCATCTCGATGTTGGTGACGATCGCCACAGACGGACTGAGCATGGTAAACGATTCGTCCGACTCGTCAGCCTCGACCACGTAGTCTTGCCCGGTGCCTAGGCGCGCCGAGCTCTGGAACTCGGTCAGCACGCCGCCGATGACAAAGCTCGGGTCGGCTCCCATGTTATTAAGCGCCGATGCCAACATCGACGAGGTCGTGGTCTTTCCGTGTGTCCCGGCAACCGCCCATGTCTGCAGGTCACGCCCTAGCCAAGCCAGCATTTTTGCCCTCGGCCAGACGTCCAGCCCCAAGTCGACAGCCGCCTTCAATTCGGGGTTCTCGGCTCGGATAGCCGTCGAAGCGACTACGATATCGATGTCTGGGGTGATGTTTGCCGGGCCCTGGTCAAAGCTCACAGCGATGCCGTTGGCCTCCACCGCGTCAAGGTACTTCGACCGCTGCCGGTCTGAGCCACTGACCTGGTGCCCTTGGGATTTCGCTAAAATCGCCAATCCGCTCATGCCTGACCCGGCTATTCCGATGAAATGTATACGTTTACTGTCTGACAAAAGCACCTTACCTTTCGCTGAAACAAGATTATCCGATTAGCGCGCTTTGGGCTATACCAAATCGACAATCAATTTGGCAATCGCCTCTGTTGCATCGGGCTTGCCCAATTTTTTGGCCTCAACCGATATCTGCCCGCGTAGACCGTCGTCTTCCAACAAATCGAAGACGACCTGACGAAAACCCGGGTCGTCCAACTTGTCGTCTGGCCAGACATAGGCGGCTTTTGCCGCGCTTAGCAGCTCTGCATTTGCCGTCTGCTCGTCAGCAGCAGCATAGGGATAGGGAACCAACAAGGCGGCCTTGCCCAGCGCTGTGAACTCAGCCAGGCTAGTAGCCCCGGCTCGCGCAATTATCAGGTCGCTGGCTGCGTAGGCATTGCCCATCTCATAACAGTACTCCCTGACCTGCCAACGCTGGGCAGGCAATCCAAGCGTCTTTGCTAACTGGCTAGCCCATTCGTAGTCAGCCGCGCCGGTGACATGCATCACCTCCAAGTCGGCAAACCCGTCTAGCAGCTGCCTAGCCAAGTCCAGCAGGCTGGCGTTGATGTGGTGCGCTCCCAGGCTGCCCCCGAAGACCAGCAAGACCCTCGCCTCGGGCGAGAGGCCCAGGCTTTCCCGCGCAGCCAAAGGGTCTACTCCGAAGAGCTCTGCGCGGAGCGGGTTTCCGGTCACTTCGATCCGTGCTTTTGTGGAGAAACCCTTGACTGCCCGCTCGTCTGAAATGGCTAGCACACTAGCTTTTCGGGCCAAAAGACGGTTTGCCAGGCCTGGCCTGGCATTCTGCTCGTGGACAAGCAGCGGATAGCCAAGGCTGATAGCCGCCAAACCGCTTGGCAGGCTGGCATAGCCGCCAAAAGTCGCTACAGCATCGGGCTGGGCCTGTCTCATCCAACGCTTGGCAGCCAGTCGGCCATTGTTCAGGCGTAGTGCAGTAGAGGGGAAGGTCCAAGGCTTCCGGCGGTTGAGCCCTTTAGCGTAAAAACCGACAAAGTCAAAGCCTTCTGCTGTTACCAGGCGCTCTTCTAAGCTGTCTGGCGTGCCGGCGTACAAGACCGTGGCTCCCTTGCTTCGTAGGGCCTTTGCCACTGCCAAGGCCGGGTTGATATGCCCAGCGGTCCCGCCCGCAGAAACCACAAACTTCAACTTGTGTATTCCTTTACGACAGCTGGGTTGGTATTCAAGGCAGCGGTATTGTCAGTATTTTCAGTCTCCACGATCGGCAGCCCACTGTCTTGGCCTAGGTCAAGCACCAGCCCTTTGAAAAAGAGGCCTCGCTCTTCAAAGTCCTTGAACTCGTCATATGACGAGCAGGCTGGCGAAAGCAAGACCACATCGCCGGCTGTTGCGTTATCAAGGGCCTGCCCGAAAGCGTCGCTAAGGTGGCTTGCCCTGATCAAGGCGCAGTCCTGGCCTGTCGGCCCTAATTCCAAAGCAGCCTGAAATGCGTCATAGAAACGCTCGCCGGCAGCGCCATAACAGATAACCGCTTTCGATGTCTTTATGGCCTGGCCGATCAAGTCGTCTAAATCCGTGCCCTTGTCGTAGCCGCCAAGCAACAAAACGATCGATCCAGGCTTGAAGGCAGACAAGGCCATGATCGTGGCCTCCGGGTTGGTGGCCTTGGAGTCATTGTAAAAGCTGATGCCCTGGTATTCTCCAAGCGGCTCGATGCGGTGCTCTAAAGGCTCGAAGCTTTTCAAAGCCTCTACCAGCAAATCGTGCTCGACGCCGATATATGCGGCAACAGCTGCAGCAGCTAAGGCATTCAGACGGTTGTGTGTGCCCTTGATTCTTAATAGCTCTGCATCTAGCAGCCTAATGTCTTGGCCTTCAAGCCTCACTACCAGCTGGCCGTCCTCGTCGACCCAGGCTGTTTCAAGGCCGCTTTGGCCTGGGAACAGGGCTTCAGCCTGCTCAGGCGATATGCCTAGGCATATCACTCGGCGGCTATTAGCCAGACAGTCCTTGATGATGCTTTGGCCGACCTCGCTTAAGGCATCGATAACTGTGGGCGCATTGTCTGGCATGAAGGTAAATATCCTGGTCTTGGTGTCCCGGTACTCCTCAAAGGACCCGTGCCAATCGATATGGTCGGGGGTAATGTTTAAAAGCACGGCTGCCTCTGGGGCGATGCTTGACGAGGTAGCCAGCTGAAAGCTGGAGAGCTCGACTGCCAGCCAGTCTTCAGGGCCCCTTTGGTTGACCGCTTCAATGAGGGTGGGGCCGATATTGCCGGCGACCGATGATTTTCTCCCGCTATTGATCAGTATATGGTTCAAAAGGCTGGTCGTCGTGGTTTTTCCGTTCGTCCCCGTGACAGCCAGCCACCTTTTTGACGAAAGCCGGTATGCCAGCTCGGGCTCGCCGACCAGCTCGTCGCAATTGGCCGAAGCGCTCTCATAGATGGGGGTCGTCGGCTTGATGCCTGGGCTTACGACGCCAAAGGGGTAGTGTCGCTCTACTTCGTCGCTCCCCACAATGATGCGTAGATGATGCACAGGCTGTGCCTCGGTCCGGTCGTCTTGGACGGTGTAGGTCAAACCGAACTCGATCAGCTTCTGGCCGTCTAGCTGCTCGCCTAGCCTGTGCCATTCGTCACTGAAGAACTCCACCGCCAACTCGGCGATTGCCGCCTGGTTGCCTGGGCTTAACTGGTCGATATAGACTGTGAGCTCTGAGGCGCAGGGCAGGCTGAGATAGTGCTTGACCACGGCAAGCCCGGTTACTCCCAGTCCGAGGATGCAGATCTGTTGGGCAAAGACCTTGGCTAAGGGACGGTCTCGCTGGTCTTTTGGTTTACTTGGCATAATCGTCTACCTTTACTCTCTTGCTGCTGTTGTCCTATATTTGGAATTCAGGCTTAAGCTATGCATTCTCCTGGGCAAGGCGTGCTTGCCTCTTCAGGTACTGTTCGACAATCTCTACATCGGACATGACCTCGATGTACTCGTTGCCTCGTTTCTGGCGGGTCTCCCTGCCCTTTCCAGTGAGAAGCACCACCGCTCCAGGGGGTGCTTCGTCGATCGCGCTTTCGATGGCTTTTTGCCGGTCCACGATTATCCGCGGCTCCTGGCCTGCTGCCCTGACATACTGGGCAATATCCTCACAGATCTCATAGACGTCCTCAAAGCCGCAATCCTCCTCGGTCAGGACGACATCATTGGCCTGTCGGCCGGATATCGTCCCCAAGTCGTGCCGCCGGTCAATGGCCTTGTAGCCCGGGCAGCCAAAGACGATGGCGATGTACCTGCCTGGATATGACTCTTTCACGGCCTCGAATAAGGCTTGGAAGCTCATTTCGTTATGGGCATAGTCAACAATCAGGGTCTTTTGGTCATTGGTCTCGAAAAGCTCCATCCTTCCCGGTACCCGGGCTGCCATAAGCCCTGTTTGGATGATGTCCATAGGCACTCCCAAGGTGGTGGCCACAGCGATCGCAGCCAAGGCGTTCTCCACATTGAACTTGCCTAGAAGCCCTAGTTGGAAGCCGGCCTCGATGCCAAAAACAGAGGCTGTGAAGCTGTTCCCACCCTCATTGGAGTGGCTTAGGGCATGCACGTCGTCGCTCTTCTCCCAACCAAAGCTGACGACTCTTTGCGCCTTTTGCGACTCGGCAAGGATCCGGTCATACTCAGCGCTTTGGGCATTGATGCAAGTTGTGTTGCTCTGGGCGAATATCTTCAGTTTCGAGTTCAAGTAGTCGTCAAGGTCGGGATGCTCGATCTCCGAGATATGGTCCCGCCCAAAGTTCAAGAAGCAGCTGACCTCGAAGGGGACTGCAGCTGCGCGATGGTACTTCAAGGCTTGGGAGGAGACTTCCATTGACAAGTAGCCAATGCAAGAGCTTACGGCATTGGCAAAATGACAGTAGAGGTCCAGGCTTTCCTTGGTAGTGAGATGGCTCTCCTCGAAAACCACCCCGTCATAGTTGTCGATGCTTGAAAGCAGGGCCGTCTGGGGCTTGCCTTGTGCTTGCATCCAGCAATCAAGGATCGACTTGATGAAATAGACCGTGGACGACTTGCCTTTCGTGCCGGTAATGCCGATGATCTTGATTTGCTTCAGCAGGTCTTGGTAATACCAGGATGCTATCAAAGCCATTGCATAAGGCGCATTTCTTACAAGGATCGCCGGCGTCCCGGACAGTCCAGGCCCCTGCTGGCTGCCAGCCAGGCCCGCATCGTCGGTCACATAGGCGACCGCCCCCTTGTCGATCGCATCTTTTAGGTACTCTGCACGAAAGCCGCTGCCTTTGCAGAAGAACAGGCTTCCCCCGACCACGTCGCGGGAATCGTAGCTTAAATGTGCCGGCACCAGGCCCTTGGCCTGCTCGTCGACGTGCCAATTGGCCAACAGTTCCCCGGCAGCGCCCAGCCTATCAAGCACGTCTCCGATGGTGATGGGCAACAAAAAGCTGTCCGCAAGCTCAGACAAGGGCACCTCCCTGCTTGTACTCTTGATAACGCTCGCCTTGCTGCCTGGTGTACTTGGCCAGCCAAAGCGAGCGCGGAAAGCTTCGATCGGCCCGATAGTCCAAGGGGTTGCCGCTTCGGCCACTGCGTAAAACCTCGTCTACCTGGTCTTTCAAGCCAGCATCGATCGCACATTGGCGGGCAACGCTGAGCGGCGTAACATACCAAAGGTAGGGCTCTATAGCCTTCAGCTCAGGCAGCAGGGGACGGTTGTAGATCAGGTCTTCCGTTACAAACCGCGCGACGTTTAGGCCTGAGCCGGTGACATAGTAATGGCCTCTCCCCTGCCGGGTATTGACCTCTAAGACCTTGTATTTCCCATCGCGCCCGTCGTACTTGATGTCAAAGCAGGCGAAGCCCCTAAACCCTTCATTTGCCAAAAGGCTGCCCAGTTGGTCTGCTATCTCTAAATGGTCCTCGCTTATAATCACTGCACTATTGCCGATCCCATGAGCAGTATGCTCTTCAAGCAAGACGCGGCCCGAGCAGCTCATTTTCAAAACCCCATGCTGGTCGAAGTACTGGGTCAGGACAATCAGGTTGTAGTCGTCCCCTGGGATGTACTCCTGGATTATCATCTCGTCGGGATAGCCGGCAGCATAGATCGTCGAAAGCAGGGCCTTCAGCTCCTCAAAGCCCTCTACCAGGTGCACCTTGCGTTGCTCGTCAAAGGGGTTCTCCCACCATGAGACGCTGTTGGCCGGCTTGACGATATACGGCGCCTCAAATGCCAAGTCCAGCAGCCCGCCGTCCGGCTCCCGGTAAATATAGGTAGCCGGATGCACGATGCCGTACTGGTCGCAAATTGCATAAAAACTCTGTTTGTTTGCCAAACGGTACAAGTCCGGAAAATCCATGTATGGCACCACAACATTATCGGGATAAGACCCCTTGGCCGAACTGATCCGGCGGACGTAATTGTCACCGCAGCCAAAGACCAAGATCTGCTGGTCGGCATACGTGTTGGCAAAATCATTGATCAGGCCTGGTAAAACGTCGGGCTGGTCGGCTCGGGGCACCGACTGGTAGTCGATTATACTAGTGTGGTTGATCGGCCCTGCGGATGCTATGCCATAACCCGCAGAGACTATCCCGTATTGTTCGTGAAAAGCACGCGACAGGCTATAGACATTGATATCTGCAGCAAATATCAAGGGGATAAAATCACTGTTTCCAAGTCTCATGGTCATTGGTCCTTGAGCACTCCTTCGTCTCGGATGAGGATGTCTCGTGCCTGGCCCGATGTGTCTGTGCATGAATCGGCAGCCTTCATAACCAAGCTCTCGACAATGCGTTCGAACCCCATCGAACGCGAGGCTTTGACAAGTATAATCGGTGATCGGTCAAACTCGCCAAGCAGTAACTGAACTGCTTCTTGCCAGTCATCGACGCTGATCACAGGCAGGCCCTGGCTTCTGCCTTGGAGGGCATTGCCCGACCTGGCCCCCTCTGCAATCCAAGCTCCCCGACTGCCGACTGCTATCAATAGGGATAAGCCCATGGACAGTGCCTCTATGCCTATTTGCCGATGTAGCTCCTGCTCGCTTGGCCCTAGCTCTAACATGTCTCCAAGCACAGCAATATGCGGCCTGGACACATCCATTTGTTGTAAGGCCTTTAGTGCGGCCCGTACCGAGTCGGGGTTTGCGTTGTATGTGTCGTTGATGATTTGCATGTTACCGGCATCAATGACCTCGGAGCGCAAGGCAAGTGTCTTCGTTTCCATGATGCCTTGGGCGATAAGGTCTGGCGGCAAGCTTAAGTAACAGCCTACAGCAGCGGCAGCCAAGGCGTTCTTGACGTTATGCTCCCCGGGCGTCTGCATCTGTATCCCCTCAACTGCCTGATTGCCAATAACCAAGTCGAACCTAGGCATGCCGGAAGCACTGAACTGGATGTTCTTGGCACTCACGGTATTCTCCCCATGAAAGCCAAACTTGAGCACTTCGATATTCCTTTTGTATAAATTGCTATATTCTATCAAGTATTCTGTATACGAGTCGTCACCGTTCAAGACGGCTGCACCCTTGCCGTCCGGCAGGGCTAAAAGCAGCTCGGCCTTTGCTTGGGCAATTGCCTCTTGGCTGCCCAAAAGCTCTAAGTGGGCCAGCCCGATGTTTGTGACCACGGCAATCTCTGGAGAGGATATCTCGGCATAGCGGCTTATCTCCCCAAATTGCTGCATGCCCATTTCGAGGACTAGGAAATCGTCTTCTGTGCCACACTCTAAAACTGTGTAGGGCAAGCCAAGCAGATTGTTGTAATTGCCTTGGTTTTTCGTGACTCGGTAGGCAGTGCCCAGCACCGAGGCGATCAGCTCTTTGGTCGAGGTTTTTCCGCTTGAGCCGGTGACCCCGACAACCCGGGCGGCAAGCGAGCCCCTCCAGAGCCTGGCGATCTCGCCAATAACGAACTCTGGGTCCGTGGCCTCGATCAGCCCTGCTCCGGCTTGCCCGACCGCTTGCAAAAGGCTGGGGGGGCTTGGGCGGCTGGCGATCAACAAGGACGCGCCTTTAGCCAAAGCATCGGGCAAGTACTCGTTTCCATCACTATGCTCGCCTTTTATGGCAACAAAGATACCCGCTGGACGAGCCTCCCTCGAGTCCCAAGTCAGCGAGGTCAAGGGATCGTCTGGGCGTTTGGCGCTAACTTGGGGCCTTGCCTGTAAAAACTGATAGATCTGTTTATGTGTCAGCTTCATCTATAACCTTGATCGATCGGGTCAACCAGTATGCTTGTTCCCTAATGATCGATTCAGCGATGCCCAGCCTTCGTACTTGCCTTGCTTTGGGCTGTTGTACGCTGGTTGCCTATTATTCATGAGCCAGCTGTTGTCGTTCCGATCGAGATGCTCGGTTCCCCGTACCAAGCGAAGCGAGTCTTGGCGCCTCACAGCCATCTCCTGGGGCGTGTCAAACCAGGCCACGCAGATTATACAGGCTACCAAAAGCAGCGAGACCACCATTGACGACCCGCCTGAGCTGAAGAAAGGCAGTGGCTTGCCTGTCATTGGGGAAGCACCGACAATGCCGCCGATGTTTACCAAGGCCTGGCCGACAATCATCGATGTTGCTCCCCCGGCGATCATCTTGCCCTGGGGGCTGGCAGCCTTTTTCGCGATGCGCAGGCCTAGCCAGGCAAACAGCAGGAACAAGACAAGTATCGCTACAGCGCCGATAATACCGAACTCCTCGCCGATGATGGCAAAAACGAAATCGTTGTCTGCTTCAGGCAGGTAGAAGTATTTCTGCTTGGAAAGCCCAGCTCCCAGCCCAGTGATCCCTCCGTCTCCCAGCGCCAAGATGCCGTTGCGCAATTGGTCGGCTGCGCCTAGGTCGGTCAGTATATGGTCGCCGTCGAGCTTTGAGAACACGGCTGCCCAGCGCCCTTGCCGAAAAGAGTCGTCGAAAAGCGTGGCAAAAAGCAATGCCACAGGGACGAGGGTGAGAAAAAAGATACTTGTGACAAAGCCCCTGCCCCGGCTGAAAATCGGCCTGTCGCCTAGCAACATCACCGACAAAAGCCCTAGATGTAAAAGCATCACAGTGCCATAGTCGTTTTGTTTATAGGCCATGAACTGCAGCAGCACATAAGAGAGGATCAAGACCCAACGCAAGACGACGGAGTTATCCTCCCGCAAACGGTCAAAGACCACCGCTGTGAATAGAATCAATGCGACCTTTGCCAATTCAGAGGGTTGGAAACGAAAGCTTCCGATCTGTAACCAGCGTGCTGCCCCGTTTACCACGACGCCTAGCTTCGGGACAAAGACCAAGGCTACCAATAACAGGCTGACAAACCAGAAACTGGTAATCAAGACGAACCAGACATTGCGCCGATTGGTAAAGAAAGCACGTCCTAAGACTAGCAGGACTATGGACAAACCAAGCCCAATCGCAGCAAACACCACTTGTTTGAGCAAGGCGCTATAAGCCACCTCTTGGGTCATAAACGTCGTCGAATAGCACATGGCCAGGCCAGCGGTAAACAAGATGAACACCACGACGAGCAGGAAGCTCGCCTCAGCAGGCATGCGCATTGCTATCTTACTAGCAACTTGAGCAGGCATAGAGCGCCTTATTGTCTCTTTGATACGAACAGACAATAGGCTGTTGTCCCGTTTGTCTGTGTCTTTATGGGCAAGCGGGCGCTGGTCGGCTGTAACAAGCTGGTCCTTTTTGTTTGGTTGGCCTTGCGTGCCGCTTCTGGTCAAGTACCCGTTGCGGTCTTTTGCTTTCCTTATGGCCGACCCGCTGCCTGTTGGCCTTGTTTGTCCTGCATCCGAGCCGTCCTCTAAGAGCCTGGACTTATACCGTTCTTTGCGTAAGGCCAAGGCGGACTTCGAGCTCGCCTCTTGTTTAAGGCGCAGGTACTCCGGCGAGTCTTCCCGTTTTGGCCAGTTCACTTCAAAGCCGTTTATGCCCGGATTGTCAAAAAACCCTCCAGTCGTCATCTTAAACCCTCACATCCCTTCAGGTACTCTGGCTGAAGAACCAGGCAAAGCCGATACTGGCACTAAGCGCTGTAATTATCCAAAAACGAATTACAATGGTCGTTTCCGACCACCCCTTCTGTTCGAAGTGATGGTGTATCGGAGTCATTAGAAAAACCCGTTTGTGGGTCAGCTTGAAATATGAGACCTGAATGATCACCGAGATCGCTTCGATGACAAAGATACCGCCGACCAGGAGCGATACGACTTCGGTCTTGGTGACAATGGCAATTGCTGCAAAAGCCCCTCCGAAGGCAAGGGCTCCTGTGTCGCCCATAAAGATCATCGCTGGATGGCTGTTGAACCACAAGAACCCGACACAAGACCCGCAGGTGGCTGCTGCTACCAAGGCTGTGTTCAATTGGTCCAGCCGATAGGCGATGGCAGCCATCACAACCATGGCAATCATCACTGTGCCTGCAGCCAGGCCGTCCAGCCCGTCTGTCAGGTTCACCGAGTTTGCCATCCCCGCCATCAACAAAAAGACAAAGGCCAGGTAGAGCCAAGGAATGTAGAATGCCGTACCGAAAACGTTGATCGTGGTGCTTAACACCCCAAGGTCGATGGAGGCCAGCAAAGGTATGGAAACGACTGGCGAGATGTTCCCGTAATTGACGGCTACCAATGTAAAGGCAACCGAGATGATAGTCAGCAGTATCATCTTGGCATTTGGCCGCAGCCCTAGCGACCGCTCTTTTACCAGTTTCGCCGCATCGTCGATAAAACCGACCAAGCCGCAAGTCAATGTGGCAAAAGCAATCAGCATCACACGTGTGAACTCGGCCTCGCTACTAGTCCTGGTAAGCAAGACGACTGTGACCAGGATAGCGAACAGGATGACTACCCCGCCCATGGTCGGGGTGCCCTGCTTGACGAGGTGCCTTTGCGGCCCGTCAGCACGTATTTGCTGGCCGATCTGCCGGTAACGAAGCAGCTTGATCCAAGCCGGTAAGAGCAGCATTGTTATAGCGATAGCCATGAAAATGGCTAGGAATACTTGGAACGTCGGATACTGGGGAAAGCCAATCATTTGTACTATGCTACCTCACATCGTTTGGTACTACCCAGTATCGGTTGGCGATGTATTCCATGGCAGAGGCAAACAAGGGCTTTGGGGCTACAGCGGCTCCGACAAGCTCTGAGTCGTCCATTGCCACCATGACGACAAGCTTGCAGTCAGACTCGATGAAATAACCCACCATCGACTGGGTAACATCGCCGGTATACCCATACTCAGTGGCTTTTTCAGCTGTACCGGTCTTGCCGGCAATCCGATATCCAGGCACAGAGGCCAAGACCCCTGTCCCCTCGGTCATTACACTCTCCAGCAGATCGGTCATGATGTCGGCTGTCTCTGGGCTCATGATTTCGTATGTATAGTAGTCCAGGGGGCTGCTGCTCTGTGGCCGGTCGATTAGAAAGTGAGGCTCGCATAGAACGCCACGGTTAGTGAACGATCCATAAAAGGCAGCCATTTGCAAGGCTGTGACATGCAGGCCTTGGCCGAAGCTAAGGTTTGCAGCATGTATGTCAGTCCAATAGTCAGGCTTGTCTGCTGTTGACAGATAGGCCCCAGTGACAGGATCCTTCATATTCGAAATGTACAGTGGCTCGCCAGTCCCGTCTAGACCGACATAGTCGACATGCGCTGGCTGGTAAAAGCCCGCTTTAAAGAAATAGTCGAACAGGCCTTGTTTTCCTAAACGCTGGCTGACCAGCGTTATGCCGATATTTGAAGAATTGGCCAACATGTACCTCAAGTCCATGTTCTCATCATACCGGTCATACCAGTCTTTGATCGTAAAGCCACTGATCTGCAATCTGTTCGGCACATAAAAGACATCGTCGACGCTGACGACTCCGGCCTCCAAAGCACCAGCAGCAGTCACCGCCTTCATTGTGGAGCCTGGCTCGTAGGGATAGATCAGGCCTCTCAGGCTCATCGCTCCCAATTCGATTTCTTCTGAGGTGACGTTTTCACGGTCGTATAAGGGCAGTGACGCAGCGGCGTAGATCTCTCCGGTTGCCCCGTCGACGATCGTAACGCTGCCAGTCTCGCTGCTTCCTAGCTCGCCGTATGTACGAAGCTCGCTCTCCACGAACTCCTGTAAGCCGATATCGATGGAGATAATGATATCCTCGCCGTCGATCTTTGGCACTTCGGTGCGTTTGCCGTTGGGCAGCGGTGTACCGTCGCGTCCTAGCTCGACCATGATCTCGCCCTCCCGCCCAGACAGGATTTGGTCGTACTGCATTTCTAAGCCGCAGATTGGGACACCCTCGTTGTTGATTGTGCCAACGACTTGTGCCCCGATCGGGCCATACGGATAGACCCGCATGTACTCATAGTCGAAATTGATACAGCTCAAAGCCGTTTCTGCCACCCACACTGCCGCCGACCGGGGATCGAGCTTGGCTTCTAGCCGCTTAATATGGAGTTCGTTCTTCTCAAGTATGGTTTGGTACTCTATGAACTGCTCGGCCACTTCCAAATCGGCGTAACGGACAAGCAGCACGTTTGTTGCCCCGTATGGGGCGTTTTGGAACAGCGCCAGCCAATCAGCTGCATCCCCACCCAGGATCTCAGCAACATGAAAGGCAGTAGCTTTAGGGTTATGCATTTGTAGGGTGTTCGCATAAACAGAGACAGTGTCTACAGTAGCAGCCAAGACGATCCCGTTACGGTCCAGTATAGACCCACGCCGGGCCTTGATCGGCTGAGGCATCGGAGACTGCCTTTGGGCCTGGGCGATGCTTGCCAGGTCCTTGGCTGCATAGACTTGGATATAGTATAAACGCATAAATATAATTATCGCAAACAAGCAAAATAGGGTAAATAGGATGGTTGTGTTATATGACCTTTCGCGCCTTACGGCTGTCGACTGGCTAACGCGCCGATAAGCCTGGCCTGACTGCGGTCTCGTCGGATTGCTCAGGCTGCCAAGCTTGCGGTTGTCGGCCCTCTCGGCCCGTCTTACTGTCCCGCGGGCTTGACTGCTAGCCCGTTGTTGGTAGCTTTGGCTTCTATCAAACGAACTGCTCTCGTTAATACTATCGATGCGCATGGTTTTTTCATCAGCTTTCTTCTAAAAGCCAGCTGGGGGCTGGTCATCTTGGGAAGTGCCAATGGTCTGATCGTCTGCCTGGTCGGGGACTTGGGCAATCAGCAAGCCTATCTCTAATGCGGCAGAGAGGTCGCTGCTTTGGGTGTCGCTGGCTTCTTGGCTGGCATCTATAGAGCCTGGCCCTTCATCCTCGCTTAAGCCCCAAAGATAAACAGGGTCGGGGTCGGGGACCATTCCTAGCTCTTCTGCTTGGCGCTGTATTGTCTGAGGGTTGGTCATAGCCGAATAGCGGGACTCTAGCCGATGCCCTTCCGCACGGTTGGTTGAGATCTCCTGCTCGATGCTCTTACTCGTTACCAGCATGCGCATCGTATCATTGGCGAACCAAATGCGTATGAACGGTATTGAGGCTAGAATCAAGACAGCGACTACCAGGGTAATCTTTACAGACCGAGGAACCAGCGCAGCTTCCTCGTCAGGCAAAGTATCATTGCGTCGATATATCCGCAGCTGGGGCTGCTCCTCATAATAGCCTTGCTCTTTTAGCTCAGTCTCCCCTGACATACGATATGCCAATGCCGGTTCAGCCATAATAAATCCTATCAATCAACGTGTCTGACTACCGCACGTAACTTCGCGGATCGGCTCCGCGGGTTCTCATTTACTTCTCCCGAATCTGCTCTTTCGGGCTTAACAGTTAATAGGTCGAATACCGACTGGTTTCCACAGACGCAGATAATCGCTTCGGGCGGGCAAGTACAGGCCTGGGTCGCTTCGGCGAAGGCTTGCTTGATTATTCTGTCTTCTAGGGACTGATAGCTTAATACAACTATTCGGCCTCCGGGGTTTGTCCACCGTAAGGCCGCATCAAGCCCCTTGACGAGCGCGTCTAGCTCCGAGTTCACATAAATTCGGAGGGCTTGGAAGCTTCGCTTGGCGGGGTTCCCGCCTGTTCGCCTTGCTGGTGCTGGTATTGCCTTGCGGATGGTCTCGACCAGCTCGCTTGTAGTCGAGTATGGCTTGGCCTTCCGCGTCGAGACGATTTCCTTGGCAATGCGCCCAGCCCATTTCTCTTCTCCAAACTCATGGAAAATCCGGGTGAGGTCTGCTTCAGATAGAGTGTTGATGACCTCTTGTGCGGTTAAAGTTTGATTACCCGGATTCATCCTCATATCAAGTGGGGCGTCATGTGAGTACGAAAAGCCCCGGTTTGGCGAATCGAGTTGGAAAGAAGAGACTCCCAGGTCGAACAAAAAAGCATCGACTCCAGGAATACTCGTTTCCAACAAAAAATCATCGAGTTCTTGGAAATTCCCATGAAAGAACCTAGTGTTCAAATTGGGGAGAAGAGCGTTGATCCTGCTCGTTGCCACATCGATGGCTGCCTGGTCCTGATCAATGCCGATCAGAAGCCCTTCGGCTTGTAGATGTTGGCCGAGGTAAAGGCTATGCCCTCCCCCGCCAATCGTGCAGTCGCAAAAGACTTCCCCGGCTTTTAGGTCAAGGTGCCTTTCGACCTGGCTGAGCATCACAGGCTGATGTCGGTATTCTTCTATCAAAGTGCTCATTATTGCCACCGTAGGAGCCAGACGGCTCAGTAAAGCGTGACAAAATCGTCGTATTTATCATCGACTTCAGGCGCTATGACCATTACGAAGTCGTTAACGCCATTGAACCTGACTTTGTCAGTAATGCCTGCATACTCCCGTAGATCATTTTCCAGACGTATGCGATAAGAAGCATCGATCTTTATGGGCTTGGCTCCCCTTTTTAAGGCAGCCAGCTTGCGTTGGTGTTCAAGCAAGTGGTCTTTATAACCACCGTCGCTTTCAAAATACCGTTCAATCCACGCGTTATAATCATCTAACGCATATAATCTTAAGTGTGGGAATTCTGGATCGTTTGATCTAACGATGACTAGGTTTTCATCAGAAAGCGGCTTGCGAAATATAGTAGGCAAAGAGACTCGGCCTTTTTCATCGACTGGGTTCTCTGATACGCCAGTCAAATCCATACGCATGCTTCCTTGCCTCCTCTGCTGTGTTTGCCGCCTTCTGATTACTTCTTTTTGGAATTTTATCCCACTGGATGCCATATTTCAAGCAAAATTGGTATTATTTCCCACCGCATGGACGCTGCCGTTACCACGCTGTTGAAGTAGCATCCTGTCTTCCCACCATCAGGTTTGAAGCAGCTTCTCCACTACAAAAAGACAAGGCTTCTATCCCAGCAAACCTGCTTAGGCATTCTAATTGTATATAATCTTGCTAGTATTTTGTTTGATGTACTATGAGTTGCCACATACTTGTTGCTGCATGTCATTTTCGCTAGAAGGATACGAGCTGACCATACAAGTCGTAGCATGGTACGACTAATTCAGGCATACAGCAAGCGGTGCGAACGAGACCGAACGCACCAAGCGTCTTCCTCATATGCCCCAGACACAGCGGGGGTGGATGACCCCGTCAACCTGGATCAGGTCCTTACGGGTGTATGCGTAGTAGGGGGTCTTCTCCAGGTCTATGCCCTCCAGCTCGGCTGTGGAGACGTAGTAGACGTCGCCCTTGTCGTTGCTGGCCTCGACGAACGACCGCCTGCCGACCGCTATGACCGGTGCATCGGGCAGCACATGGACGCTGTCAGGGACAGGCCCCTCCACGAACCTGCCGAGCAGCTCGATCCTGCAGTGGCAGGGGGCATCGAACTGGAGGAAGGCAAAGTTGACCCAGTCGCTAGCAAACGACGAGTCGTCAAGGCACTCGTCGATTGTGCCTGTCTCCTCATTTAGGATCTCCACAAGATCCGGCCTCCTTTT
>WRNE01000041.1 GCA_009776725.1 Coriobacteriia bacterium | reverse complement strand
CGTCCAAGCAGGATAAAGAGCGTAGCAGACAAGCCAATGACGCCCGCAAACGAAACGAGGCGGAGGCCCGCAACAGGGTCTACCGCGAGCTCAAGGAAGACCGGTTGCGCTTAGCCGACTTGGAAAAAGAGCTTGACCACATGAACCTGCGGTATGAGGAGCTCATGGAGGACATGGCTGACCAGAAACTGTACCAGGACCGCGAGTCGTTTGACCAGGCGCTTAAAGAGTACCAAGAGCTAAAACAGCAGATCCCGCGCCTGGAAGCCGAATGGTTTGACATTACTGCCCGAATCGATGCGGCAGACTCTGTCGATTCGTGTTAAAAAGATCGGTTTCATGAATATTCCCAGACTGCTTATTCAAGGCATTGCAAAACATATTCTGATAAGATACTCAAATCTCATTGTTTCTAAGAGAGGAAACCTTTCGTGAGATTCGAAGCTCCTGAAAACGGAAGATCTGTGCTCGGGTTTCCAAGGTATATACCTTGGTTGTATCTGCTTTATACAGTGTTCTACCCGCTTGGCTCTTCTATGACTTCGGCGTATGCAGTGGTCTATTCGGTCGAGCGTGCCGGGCTGACTATGCCTGCGATCACCTTGATCGTCTCTGTTGTCACCGTCGCAGCGGGGGTCTTGTCCCTTTTTTCAGGCGCGATCGTGCAATGGCAGGAGCGCATCAGCCACTGGCTGGTGGCCATACCCTTGGTTTCAGGTTGCGGAAGCATCGTCTTCGCGGTCAATTTCCCCCTTCCGATGACTCTCAGGTTCATGCTGCTGCTGCTTTCATATGCCTGTGCGATATGCCCGGTTGTCTTAAACGGCGTCGTTATGAACACCTTGATGCTCAAGGTAGCGGGCCCTGAGGCCGACAAGCGCCAGGCTGTGACGTCGATGATGCTTCGGGGCCGTGCTCTAAGCCTCGCTGGGCGGGGAGCAGCAATCGCTTTTCTAATGGGTTTCATGATTGAAAGGAACCTCAACTGGCTGCTTTGGATTGCAGTGGTCTTTACCCTTCTCTGGCTTGCTGCCGGGGTAGCCTTGTATCTTGCTTGCCGTCCTTACGAGGACGAAGTCCTAAACCCAGGGGCAGCCAACATCGGGATGCAGTTATCGCTGATGCAGATGTCGAAGGCGGTGGTCACGAACCGCCCCTTCCTGGTGCTGGTCTTTTGTGCAGCCATGACCTCTGTCGCCGAGATAGTGCTGGCCAACGGGCTAGGCTGGTTCTATGTCAATGCCGCAGGAGACGTCGACCTGCAGATGTCAACTAGCTCGATTATGCAATACGTCACTTTAGGTGCGGCCTTCATATGCCCCCTGATCGCCCGCCGTATAGGCAAGCGCGAGTCGTTCATGTACTCCTATGTCTGGGCGATCGTCATCTACGTGCTGGTCATCATCTTTGCCGACGCCAATGCGCAGTTCTTCTTGATAGCGACCGGGGCTATCAGCGTCGGCGCTGCCATATCCGGGTCATGGGGAGCAAACCTGCTGATCGATACTGCAGAAGTCTCGTACTATGAGACAGGCTATGACAACCGGCCCTTTGTCATGTCCCTAAGCTCTTTGTCGGAGACGATCGCCATGTTCTTGTCGATCGTCCCCTTTGTCCCGATCGTCTTGAGCGTCTCGGGGTATACGCAGGAATACGGGGCGACCAGCTTGAACAACCCAAAGCTGTTCTTGGTTCTTTGGATCGGCATAGTCATCGTATTCTATATTATCGCCTTGCTAGCCTTTGCCTTTGGCTACCAGCTGATGGACGACGAAGCCGAGGATGCTGCTTTTGAGAACTATTCAGAAGCTGAGGCCCAGGCCCAGCCGCGTGCGCGGGCCTCGTCTGCCTGGCCTTCACCTGCTTTGACAGGGCGCAGGCCGGCCCAAGCCCCGATCAGGCAGGACGAGGACGAGGCCCAGCCTGACCAGACTACTCTTGTTGCCCGCCAAGCGGCCAGGCCTGCACCGCAAGCTGACGAGGCAGAGCCCCCTGTCACATCACGCAGGCTGTCTGTCTATGCCCGGTCAAGCTATGAGCAGCCAAGGGCCCGTACAGGCCCTTCCCTGACCCGGACGACCGACGAGCTCCTAAGCGAGGGGGGCGGTCCCAAGGACGAGGCAAGTGACGAGGCTGCTGCCACCAACGGCAGGCCAAGCAACGGCTCGGACGTCAGTGCTAGAAGGGCTGCAGCCAGGGCCAGGGCTTTGAGTAGGAAGAACTCGTCCCGCTAAAGCCAAGGGCTGCCCAAAAGCCAAGTGTCCTAGGCCCCAGGGCCCAATTCGCAAAAAATACCTTGTGCTATCTGCCTAAGATGAGTAGAATGTTACGCATTGCAGGTCACGAGTGGTCCAACTGCTAGTGATAATAGGGAATCAGGTGCAAATCCTGAACAGTCCTGCTGCCGTAATGACGGAGTTCTTCCATATGCAACCAGCAAGCCACTGGGATGATTTCCTGGGAAGGCGTGGAGGAGCGTTGATGTCAAGTCGGAAGACCTGCCTGCAAGATGAGCCGTCATTGGCTCGTATGCTACAAAGCCTCACAGGTATGGGTCTTTGTTTGGAGTAGTCTGCGTATTGTGATCTCAAAGGCAGCCCTACTGTATTCAAAACCCTGGCCTGTGCCGGGGTTTTTTTGATGCTACGAGCCACCGACAGAGAATCGGGAGCGTGGCTTTGAGAGTATTCATCACTGGAGGGTGTAAAAACGGCAAGACTGGGCGGGCTGAGGAATTGGCCCAAGCGATTCAAAGGCAAGACTCCTTGCGTTTGCAGCGCGAAGTGCCGCTTTACTATGTTGCCACCATGGTCTCTTCGAACAGCGAAGACGACGACCGCATCAGCCAACACCAAAAGAACCGGGCAGGCTTAGGCTTTACCACAGTCGAGGTCACTCACGACATCCACAGGCTAGGCGGCCAGCTCGACCGGGACGGGGTAATCCTGCTCGACAGCCTGACTGCCTTGTTGTTAAACGAGATGCTGGGCACTGGCTCGACTGTCAAGCCTGAGGCCCCCAACAAGGTCTTGAGCGATCTTTTAGCCTTAGCTGACGATTTTCAAAGCATCGTCTTCGTTTCTGACTATATCTACTCAGATGCCCAGCTCTACGACGAGCTGACCAGGTCGTACAGGCGCGGCCTGGCTTTGCTTGACAGGCAAATGGCCGCTCTGTCAGACATAGTCGTAGAGGCTTGTTTTGCCAACTACATAAACCATAAAGGCGCCGACGCGCTTGAGTCTTTGCAATTAGCATCCGTTTTCGACTAGCGAGGAAGTGGTTAGGATGATCCTGATAATCGGCGGGGCACATCAAGGCAAGCTGGAGTACGCACTGTCCACTGGCCAAGGCCTCAGTGTCTACCAGTGCAGCCTCGACGACATAGACGTTGACTACTCGTGTGACATCATTAACTCGGCCCATTCGCTGATACTTGCCTTGATGCGCTCAGGCATAAGCCCTGAAGCCTACTTTGCCGACCACATCGCNGACCTTACAGGCAAGATCATCGTCATTGACGATATCACCAGCGGAGTCGTCCCGATTGATGCCGAAATGCGGCTCTGGCGCGACAACACTGGGCGTGCGATGGGCTTCCTGTCAAAACATGCCGACCGGGTCGTACGGGTTTTTTGTGGGATAGCCACCACATTAAAGCCCCAGGCCTAAACGCCGTGTGTAGAAAGGAGCCTGCATGCATTGGGCTTTGACCAGGATTATCGTGCTTAGTATAGCGTTGACGCTCGACCTCCTTATCGGCGACCCGCAAAACCCCCTGCACCCGATCCGCTTTATCGGCAGCGGCATCAGTATGGGGATAAGGCTCTACCGGAAGGCCAAGCCAAGCAGCAAGGCAGTACAATTCATCGCCGGGGCGGTTTTGTCTATAGGCATTATCAGCCTGGCCTTTCTAGCCGCCTTCGTGCTGACCAGGCTGGTCTATGGCATCAACCAGATAGCGGGAGTGCTCTTTGAGGGGGCCCTCTGCTATTTCCTGCTTGCCGCCAAGTCGCTAAAAGTCGAGAGCATGAAGGTCTATACAGCGGTGATGGCTGGTGACATCAGCCAAGCCCGTTACGACCTGTCGATGATCGTCAGTCGGGACACGGCAAGCCTAAACCAGACCGAGCTGATCAAGGGGGCAGTCGAAACTGTTGCTGAAAACCTCTCTGACGGCGTCATTGCCCCCTTGATCTTCATCTGCATCGGCGGGGCGCCGATCGGCATGGCTTACAAGGCTGTCAACACGCTGGACTCGATGATCGGCTACAAGACGGACGAGTTTTTGTATTTCGGCAAGTTCGCTGCACGTTTGGACGACGCCGTGAACTTCATACCGGCCCGCTGTGCAGCCGTTTTTCTAATACTTGGAAGCTTGTTGGCCAAGGCTGACTTTGCCCAAGCCAGACGCATCTTTCTCAGGGACCGCAAGAACCATGCCAGCCCTAACTCTGCCCAGACCATGTCGGCCTGTGCCGGGGCATTGCGCCTCCAGTTAGGCGGCGACGCCTATTATCACGGCGAGCTTGTGCACAAGCCGAGCATAGGCGACCACATCAACGAATTGCAGCCAGAGCATATCGTTGCCGCCAACCGCTTGATGTATGCAGCGACCCTCATCGCTGCAGCCTTTGCCATCGCTGTCTGTGCGGCCTGCTTCTTGATAGGAGGCTTGTTCTATGTATGAGTACAGCCATGGAGGCAATGCGGCCTTCGAGCACAAGGGCAAGGCTGTCTTGGACTTGTCGGCAAATATCAACCCCTTAGGCCTGCCGGCCCAAGTGCGCGCGGCGGTCATAGATGCCATTGCTGGTGCCACATCCTATCCGGACAGTTTCTCATATGACCTTTGCCAGGCAATCGGCGGCTTCGAGCAGCTTGACGCTGACTGGGTCTTTTGTGGGAACGGGGCGTCCGACATCATTTTTCGCCTGCCTCGCGCTGTCGGTGCCCGTAGCACCCTGTTGACTGCCCCCTCGTTTTCTGACTATGAGCGTGCAGCCCTCTCGTACGGGTCAGAGGTCGTGCTTCACCCCCTTTCCCGAAACGATGGCTTTTACATCGATGCGGGCATTGTCGATACGATTTGTCAAAGCCAAGCGGACCTCGTCTTTATCTGCAACCCGAACAATCCGACAGGGGTATTGACTGACCTAGCCTTGCTCGAGCAGGTGCTCATAGCCTGTCAAAGCATCGGCAGCACCTTGGTCGTAGACGAGTGCTTCATGGACTTTGTCGGCAATGCCGATGAATACAGCTGCAAAGCCCTTTTGCATAAGTACCAGAACCTGGTGGTACTTAAAGCCTTTACCAAGATATTCGCCATGCCGGGCATCCGGTTGGGCTATGCCCTTTGTGCAAACCAAGAGCTTAGGCAAAGACTCTACTTCCACGGAGCCGACTGGCCGGTCTCCAACCTGGCCCAAGCAGCCGGGGCTGCTGCCCTGACTGATGCCCCTGCGTACATCTCAGCGACCCAGTCGTTTGTCCTAGAAGAGCGCCTACGAATGCAAGCCGAGCTCAAGAGGCTTGGCTTTAAGGCCTTCGACTCGCGAGCAAACTATGTCTTTATCCAAAACCCCTATCCCTTCGACTTGTCGGTCTTGCTTGACAAGCAGGGCATACGCATACGGTCGTGTGCGAACTACCACACCCTTGACGAGGCGTATTTACGCATCGCCGTGTCTACCAAAGAGAATAATTCGCTGCTATTACACACAATAGCTAGTATCACTGAAGCCTATCTGCAGGACGGCGTAGGACAGCCATCCGACGCCCTTGTCCAAATGGAAGTGTCATGAGCAAGCTGCGCACAGGCGTGACAACCGGGCTTTCGGCTGCGGGAGCAGCCAAAGCGGCCATGATCGCCCTCCTGTCGCCGACCGCCCAGACAGTCGACGAGGTCACGGTCTTCTCCACATATGGACAAGAGCTCACATTGGCGATCACCGAAACAAGCTTCGAGGGCGACTGGGTGAAGTGCGGCGTGGTCAAAGACGGTGGGGACGATCCCGACGTTACCAGCGGCTTGACGGTTTATTGCGCCGTGGCCAAGAGCGCAGGCACAGGCGTCGAGTTGGACGGGGGAGAAGGAATCGGCAGGGTCACCAAGCCAGGCTTGAAGGTAGCAGTCGGCCAAGCGGCTATCAACCCGGTGCCGAGGGCGATGATCAGCGCGGCCATCGCCGAGGTTTGCGAGCTGTATGCTTACACAGGCGGCATCAAGGCCGTCGTTTCGATTCCCGGCGGCGAAGAGGTCGCCAAAAAGACCTTGAACGCCAGGTTGGGCGTGATCGGCGGGCTGTCGGTCCTCGGCACCACCGGGATAGTCGAGCCGATGAGCGACCAGGCCTTGCTGGACACGGTGAAGACCGAGCTTGATGTATGTATGGCTAGCGGTATAGAACGCTTGCTTATTATGCCAGGCAACTACGGGCGCGACTTTGCCCGGGACGAGCTGGGACTGGACACCAGCGAGTGCATCCGTTGCTCCAACTTCATCGGCGAGACATTGGAGTACGCCGTCGAGCGAGAGGTCCCCAAGGCCGTCTTGATCGGGCATGCTGGGAAGCTGGTCAAACTGGCAGGCGGGATCATGAACACGCACTCCAAGTACGCCGACTGCCGCATGGAGATCATTGCTGCCCACGCTGCCTTGGCTAATGCCGGCCCGGCGCTGATTGGGCAGATCTTCCAATGCGTGACCACCGAGGCAGCGATCGACCTCTTGGTCGCTGCCGGGATAAACGAGGCTGTCTGGCAAAGCATTGGGAAACGCATCGAGTTTTATCTGGGGGAGAAGACCAAGCACCAGCTTGACTTGGAATTCGTCGTCTTCACCCAGGAACATGGCGTCTTGGTGGAAGGCGCCTTGTCACGTGCCGACAAGTCCGGTACCGGCAAAGGCACGGCGCCCAGAGGCAAGAATGACTAACAAACAAGAGAATCGAGGCAAGATGAAAGCCAAGCTATACGGGATCGGCACCGGGCCGGGAGACCCCGAGCTGTTGACCATCAAAGCAGTCAAGGCCATCGAGAAGTGCGCCGTCATCGCTGTTCCGACCCATTCCGGCGAGGACCGCACAGCGTACAGCATCATCGAGCCTTACGCAATGGGCAAAGAGATCCTGGAGTGCGAGTTCGCCATGTCCAAGGACATGGACGAGCGCGTCCAAGCCAGGCTGGTAGCTGCGGGGCGGATAATGGACTGCCTGGACAGCGGCAAGGACGTCGGCTTTATCACCTTGGGCGACTCTACGACCTACTCCACCTATATGTATGTCCACGAGATTGTGGTAGCCAAGGGCTACGAGGCCGAGGTCATCCCGGGAGTCACCTCCTACGCCGCTGCCGCTGCTGCCTTAGGCACAGCCCTATGTGCCGGCGACGAGATGCTGATGGTGATCCCTGCCCGGCACAGCCTCGATACCGAGGCCTTGCTGGACTTCCCAGGGAACAAGGTCTTGATGAAGTCCGGGGCCAACCTCTTAAAGGTCCTAGACGAGCTGAAGGCACGGGGGCTTTCACTGAACACGCAGATCGTCAGCCGGGCAACGATGGAAGGCCAGCGCCTTTACCGGAGCATCGCCGAGTTCGAGGCAGACCCGGACACCGGCTATTTCACAGTGGCTATCGTAAAGGAGGACAAGCAATGATCTATTTCATCGGTGCCGGGCCGGGGGCCAAGGACTTGATAACCGTACGCGGCGCGCAGGTGCTAGGTACTGTGGACTGCATAATCTATGCAGGGTCCCTGGTAAACGCGGAATTGCTTGAATATGCCAAAGCTAGCTGTGAAATCTACGATAGCGCTAGTATGACTTTGGAAGAAGTAGTCGAGGCGATGTGCAAGACAGAAGCGCTCGGGCTGGACACGGCCCGCCTGCACACCGGCGACCCCAGCCTGTATGGGGCAATACAAGAACAAATCGACATCCTGCGGGAGAAGGGCATAGCCTTTCAGATAATCCCTGGGGTCAGTGCGTTTTCAGCTGCTGCAGCGGCTTTAGAGGCCGAGTACACCCTGCCCGGGATCAGCCAGTCGCTGATTCTGACGCGGACAGCAGGGCGCACCCCGGTCCCGGAGAAAGAAGGCATTTCTGCCTTTGCCTCCCACCAGACGTCGATGGCCCTGTTCTTGTCTGCCGGGATGTTGGACAAGCTGAGCGAAGAGCTGCTGGAGGGCGGTTATCCGCCTGAGACCCCGGCAGCGATCGTCTATAAAGCCAGCTGGCCTGACGAGAAGGCCGTCCGTACGACATTGGCCGGTCTAGCTGCCGAAGGAAGGGCCAACAACATCGGCAGCACAGCCATGGTTTTGGTGGGTGCCTTCTTGGACAGCGACTACCAGCGCTCCAAACTATACGACCCCAGCTTCAGCCATGGGTTTCGGCAGGGGACAGGACAGGCAGCCGACGCGCAGGGGACAGGCCAGGCAGCCGACGCGCAGGGGACAGGCCAGGCGGCCGACGCGCAGGGGGATGTGGCAAGCAGTGCTACCTGAGTTCCACATACTTTGCTTTACCGATACCGGCGAGCAGCTAGGATTAAGGCTGGTCGGCCTGCTTTGCAAAGAGGACCCAGGCACCAAGGCCAAGGTATACCGGGTCACAGAGCTTTACAAGACCACGGTCTCCCTCTTTGCCACTGGCTCTGTCCTGGTCTTCATCGGGTCGGCCGGCATTGCTGTTCGGGCAATAGCGCCATATGTCAAAAACAAGTCGCTCGACCCTGCCGTCATTGTGCTTGACGAGGCCGGCGAGTTCGTGATCCCGATCATATCCGGGCACCTCGGCGGGGCAAACCGCTACGCCAGAAGCATCGGCAGGCTGCTTGACGCGACGCCTGTGATAACGACAGCCACCGACGTCCAGGGGGTTTTCTCGTTTGACGCCTTCGCGTCGGAGTTCGGCTATGTAGTGCTAAACCCCCCGATGGTCAAGCATGTCGCCTCTGCAATGCTCAAAGGCGAGACGGTCGGGCTTTGCTCGGATTTTGCCATCGACGGCAAGCTTCCCGACCTAGTGTCTGTAAGCGACACCGGCAAAACCGGGGTGGTGATCAGCCTAGACCAACAGAAGGCGCCTTTCGCACAGAGCTTGAAGCTCTACCCTAAGTGCTACCACCTAGGCATTGGCTCTCGCAAAGGCATCGGCCATGAGGCTGTCGAACAGGCCTTTGACGAGGTCATTGACAAGCTTGGGATCCCTAGACAGGCCGTCAGCTGCATCGCCTCGATCGACCTGAAGCAAAACGAGGCAGCCATCAAGGCCTTGGCGCAAAAGCTGCACCTGCCTTTTAAGACATACCAAGCCGCCCAGCTCGACGCAGTTGCCGGCCGGTTCGAACAGTCAGAATTCGTCTACGCCACAACCGGGACCCGTAACGTCTGCGAGGCAGCAGCCTACCTATCGTCGGACTACGGGGAGATCATCCAAACAAAGACCGCTAGGGCAGGAGTGACCCTGGCGGTTGCTCGACAAAACTGGAGGGTTAGTTTTGAAAATCATGATGACAGGGCTTGACTATACTCGAGCCGACCTCGACACCAGGTCGCAGTTTGCCGTCACAAAAGAACGGTCGGAGCGCCTGATCGCCGCTATCAAAGAGGCGTCTGTGGCCCAGGCCTGCGTGATTGTCTCCACATGTAACAGGACAGAGCTTTACGCATCGGTGCCCGAAGCGGAGGTGCCGGGCTTTTCGCTGACCGAGACGCTCTGTACAGCGCTTGGGCAGGACTATCAGGCTGCGGCTGCCTATTTCGAGGAGCTCAGCGACGACCAGGCGCTAGTGCACCTTTGCCGGGTGGCAGCGGGCCTGGACTCGCAGATACTCGGCGACGACCAGATCATCACCCAGACCCGCGAGGCCCTGGAGCTGGCACGCGCGGGGACGTGCACCGACAGCTATATAGAGACTTTTTTCCGCATTGCCATCCAGACCGCCAAGTCGATCAAGACCAACGTCATCCTAAAGGCGCTGGGCGCAGCCTCGGTCCCGCAAGAGACTGTCGAGAAGCTCAAGACCATGACCGACCTTTCCCGCGCCAAGGCCGTGGTCATCGGCAACGGGGTGATCGGCCGGCATGTGGCAAACCTGCTGCTGGCCGAGGGGGCGGAGGTCACAGTCACCATCCGCCAGTACCATCGAGGCGCGGTCGAGGTCCCAGAGGGGGCGGGGTCGGTCAGCTATACGGACCGCTACGAGGCGATCGAAGGGGCCGACATCTTGATCAGCGCCACGACCAGCAACCACTTCACGGTGCGGTTGGAGGATTTTGCCGCTTTGCAGCAGGGCCCAAGGATCATCGTTGACCTGGCTGTCCCCCGCGACGTCGAGGCAAGCGTCGCCGACCTGGAGGGAACGGTGCTTCTAACGGTTGACAATATATCGGGAGAAGCCCAAGACCTCTCGCCTCAAAGCTTGGAGACCATCGACTCTATCATCGAGAAGAACTTAAGCCGCTTTAACAATTGGTGCGCCTATAAGCAGCTGATCGACGAAACGGCCGGCCTTTTGGCAGACGCGCCAGGCATTAAGGAAGCCAATGGCTTCTTCAAACAAATAAGCTGTGTCCCGAACGGCATGGACAGCCCGCTCAGCGAAGGGCAGGCCAGCCCGGCTGTTGGCGGGAAGACAGCCTGCCAAGCCAAGGACACCCGTCCCCAACAGAGAGCGGAGGCGAACCGATGAAAATATACGCTGTCGGCCTAGGGCCTGGCGACATGGCTTATTTGGCGCCTGGTGCCAAGGAGGCTATCAAGCGGTCCGATGTGGTAGTCGGCTACACAAGCTATATCAAGTTGATTCCAGACCTATTGGCGGGCAAGGAGGCCATTAGCACAGGGATGCGCAGCGAGGCCAAGCGCTGTCAGGCGGCAATCGACGAGGCGCTGCAAGGCAAGGTGGTCTCGGTGGTCTGCAGCGGCGATGCCGGGGTCTACGGCATGGCCGGCTTGCTCTTCGAGCTGGTCGAGGCACGTCATGTCGAGGCAGAGGTCGAAATCGAGGTCGTGCCTGGGATTACCGCTGCCACAGCGGCTGCCGCAGTGCTCGGCTCGCCTTTGACCAACGACTTTGCGGTTATCAGCCTAAGCGACCTGCTGACCCCTTGGGAGGTAATCGAAAAACGCTTGAATGCTGCAGCCCTGTCGGACATGGTGGTCTGCCTGTACAACCCCCAGTCCAGCAAGCGCAGCGACTACCTAAGCCGGGCCGTCCAGATCGTCATGCAATACCGCGAAGCCTCGACGGTCTGCGGCTACGTACGCAACGCCTTTCGAGGCGAGAGCCAGTCCGAGCGGGTCTGTACCTTGGAGGCACTGCCCGACGAGCCCGTGGACATGTTGACGACGGTCATAATCGGGAACTCGGACACTAGGGTGATAGCCGGCAAAATGGTCACAGCCCGCGGCTACCGCATCACTGACATCGACGAGGGCTAGGTTAAAAGGGAATGAAAGCCTTTATCTTCGGGGGAACTACCGAGGGGCGCCTGTTGGCAGACGCCTTAGTCGATGCCGGCCACCAGGCCGTCTTGTCCGTGGCCACCGACTTTGGCTTGGAAGTGGCGAGGACCAAGCTTCAGTCAAGCCAAGGTACGACTGATCTGACTGTCCGTTCGGGCCGTTTAAGCCAAGACGATATAATCGGGATCCTGGCGCAAGGCGACTACGATTACACGATCGACGCCACCCATCCCTATGCGGTCCTAGTGACTGAGAACATCCGCGCTGCTTGCCTGGCCACAGGCACCCCCTACATCAGGCTGGTCCGGGAGCCCGGGCAAGCCACAGACGCTGTGACCTACCTGCCGGACATGCCTGCGGTAGTCTCGATGCTGGCCAAGTCCGATAAACGGGCCCTGCTGACCATCGGCAGCAAGGACTTGGACGCCTTTACCTTGCTGCCCCGGTTTGCCGAGCGCCTCTATGTGCGGATACTGCCGATGGCCGAGTCTTTGGAGAAGACCCTGCGGCTCGGCTTCCGCGGGTCGCAGGTCATCTGTATGCAAGGACCCTTTGACTTTGAGATGAATGTGGCGATGCTCAAGATGACCAAGGCCGACTGCCTGGTAACCAAGGACTCCGGCGACCTTGGGGGCTTTGAGGACAAGGTCGAGGCCGCCTTAAGCCTTGGCCTAGAGGTGATCGTGGCAGCCCGGCCCGTGCAAGAGGAAGGCTTAAGCCTAGACGAGGTGCTTCAGCTGTTCGACGCCCACCTGCTGGACAGCGCAGACGCGGCGGCCCAGGCCGGCCCGGAAAGCGCAGCAGACCCAGCCAGCCCGGTCGCCCAGGGGGCGAGCGTGCAGGGGGCGAGCGTGCCGGGAGCATCCTTCTTTCCCTTGTTCATCGACATCGCTGACAAGCCGGTGCTTTTTGTCGGCGGCGGCCAGATAGCAGAACGTCGCATCAAGGCCTTGGCCCGGTTTTCTCCCCAGATAACTGTAATCGCCCCAAAAGCCAGTGACTACATAGCAAGGCAGGCTGCAGCGGGAGGCTTAAGGCTGGTCGAACGCGAGTACCAGGCCGGGGATGTGGGCGCCTGTCAGCCGCTGTTTGTCGTAGCGGCGACTAACGACAGGGAAACGAATCGGCTGGTCGGTGAAGAGGCCAAGGCCAATGGGCTTTTTGTGTCGGTAGCCGACCGCCGCGAGGAGTGCAGTTTTTATTATCCGGCACTGGCCCAAAGCGAGACAATGATTGCCGGCCTAGTGTCGAATAATGGGGACCATAAACTGGTAAGTGAGAAAATCACCAAGATCAGGGAGGAGCTGCTGAAATGAAACGTACTGTCCGCGTGGGTAGCCGAGAAAGCTCGCTGGCGGTCGCCCAGGCCGAGATCGTCATCTCCGACATCAGGGCCTATGACCCAGAAATCGACTGCGAGCTAGTGACCATGCGCACCACAGGGGACCGCAATCTGAATGTGGGCCTGGAGAGCATTGGCGGCAAGGGGGTCTTTGTCAAGGAGCTGGAGCAAGCGCTGCTTGACCAGCAGATCGACATTGCCGTGCATAGCTACAAGGACATGCCCTACGAGGCCAACCCGGACCTGCCGATTGTGGCCTTGTCCAAACGGGAGGCCCCCTATGACGCCCTGGTCTTGCCCGAGGGCATAAGCGAGCTGGACAACTCGCGGCCGATCGGCTCGTCCAGCCAGCGTCGGGCGGTGCAGGTCAAGCAGCTCTACCAAGACGTCGAAGTCGCCGCGGTGCGCGGCAACGTGGTGACACGGCTGGCCAAGCTTGACCTAGGCGAGTACTCGGCTCTGCTGCTGGCCCAGGCCGGCCTGGTCAGGCTGGGCTTGGAGGACCGCATATCGAAGGTCTTCTCCACATCGGAAATGGTGCCTTCCGGCTCCCAAGGAATCATCGCCGTCCAAGCCCGGGCAGAGGACAATTGTGCCTTCTTGTCCAAATTCCATAGCTCCGAGTCGGAAGTCGTCTCGCTCGCGGAGCGTAATTTTCTAAAGGCGCTCGGCAGCACCTGCACCTCTCCGGTCGGGGTATATGGCGAGCTAGATGGAGAAATGCTGGACTTGGTAGGCATGTTCGTGGATGCCCTTGGCCAAGTCCGGGTCGAATATATCAGGGGCAGGGCGGCCGAGGCCTTGAGCCTGGGAGAAGCCTTGGCGAAGCGCTTGCTGGAAGGGCCTGGTGCGACATGTTAGTGACTTTAGTCGGGGCGGGGCCTGGCGACGTCGGGCTTTTGACGCTGAAGGGCGCCGAGGCCTTGCAGGCAGCGGACGTGGTCTTGTTCGACCGTTTCGTCGGGCCAGAGATTCTGGCCTTGATACCTGCGCAGGCCGAGCGTATCAATGTCGGAAAGACCGCTGGCAACCATCCTGTCCCCCAAGCCGAGATCAACCGCCTGCTTATGGATAAGGCCCTGCAGGGCCTAAACGTCGTTCGCTTGAAGGGTGGCGATCCCTTCGTGTTCGGGCGAGGGGGAGAAGAACTCGAGCTTTTGGTAGAGAACGGCATCCCTTTCGAGGTCGTACCGGGTGTCACCTCGGCCATTGCCGGGCTGGCATATGCCGGTATTCCGGTGACACATCGCGACTATGCCTCGTCCGTACACTTCATTACTAGCCAGGCTAAGAACAACGAGGAGCCGAACATCAACTTCAGCGCCTTAGTCGACGGGGGAGGCACTTTGGTCTTCCTGATGGGCGTCAGCGCCCTAGAGGCCATCGTCAAAGGCCTGCTGGTTGCGGGCATGTCGGAGAAGACCCCGGCGGCGGTGGTCGAAAACGCCACCTTGGCCCAGCAGCGCAAGATCGTAAGCGACCTGGCCGGCCTTTCGGCTGCTGCGCGGGCGGCACAAATCGTCTCGCCAGCGCTGATCGTGGTTGGAGACGTCTGCGCGCTCTCTGACGACTACGACTGGTTCAGCGCTTTGCCCCTGCACGGCAGGCGCATCCTGGTCCCCCGCCTTGACGCCAAGCCCTCGAGGCTGGCCAAGGGATTAAGAAAGCAGGGGGCTGAGGCCATGGAGCTTTTACTAGGCGAGCTCAAGGCTGCCGAGGACATCAAGCAGCTGATCGAGTCGACGTGCCAGGCCATTGAGGAGTTCGACTGGCTGGTCTTTACCAGCGCCTTCGGGGTCACGGTGTTCTTTGACCAGGTCATCGCCTCGGGCATAGACATCAGGAGCCTCCAGCACCTAAAGGTTGCCTCAGTGGGCAGCGAGACCACCAGGCAGCTTCAAGCCTACGGCATTGGCGTGGCCTATCAGCCAGGCGAGTACAACGGTGAGGCTTTGGCAGAAGGCCTGGCCGAATTGGTCTCGCCGGACGAAAAGCTGATATTGGCCCGCGCTGCCGATGGGGCAAGCGGACTGCCCGACACCCTGGGCAGGCACCAGTTGTCGTTTGCCGACCTGCCGCTCTACCATAGAAGCACTCTGGACGGCGCCGTTGGCCTGCAAAGCTTGCCCGACTTCGACCTGGTGGCCTTTACCAGCTCGTCTGGTGTAGAGGGCCTTGTGCAGGCTGCTGCCGCCCAAGGTATCGGCCTGGCATCGGCCAAGGCCTTATGTATTGGAAAAACCACAGCCCAGACCGCTATTGCGGCAGGAATGGATGTCTCTCAGTCAGACCAAGCAACCATCGACAGCTTGATTGCCAAGGCAGTCGAGCTCTTGGGCAATAGTTAGACAGCAGTACTATTTTATATATGATCAGCCAATTGGCAGAAAGTAGTTGAAAATGGAAGTTCGCACAAGAAGGCTAAGGTCAAGCGAGGCCTTAAGAAGACTGACAAGGGAGACGAGGCTTTCCTCCGACGCCCTTATCTACCCCCTATTTGTCCGTGCGGGCAACAACGTCGTCGAGGACCTGCCCTCGATGGTCGGCCAGACAAGGTTTTCTCCCGATACCGTAAACAAAGGCGTCGAGGCGGCATTGGACAGGGGAGTGAGGTCATTTTTGCTGTTTGGCCTGCCAGACGAAAAAGACGAGGCCGGCTCAGGAGCCTATGCGCCTGACGGCGTCGTCCAAGAGGCACTGCGTAATTTGAAGCGGTCCTTTGGGCAGGACGTTTGCCTGATCACCGACCTCTGCCTTTGCGAGTACACCTCGCATGGGCATTGCGGGGTCATCAAGGAAGGCCAGGTAGACAACGACCTGACCCTGCCTTTGCTGGTGCAGACCGCCTTGTCCCAAGCCGAGGCCGGTGCCGATATCGTCGCCCCTTCAGGGATGATGGACTTGACGGTAGTCAGCTTGCGGGAGGGGCTGGACGGGCAAGGCTTTAAAGGCACGCCGATCATGAGCTATGCCGCCAAGTATGCGTCAGCCTTCTATGGGCCTTTTCGCGACGCTGCCGGGTCGGCCCCGCAATTCGGCGACCGCAAGTCCTACCAGATGGACTACCACAATGCCAAAGAGGCACTGTGGCGGATCAGCGCTGATATCGAAGAGGGGGCAGACCTGTTCATCGTCAAGCCGGCCTTGGCAAACCTCGACATCATCGCCCGGGCGGCTGACGAGTTCGCCTTGCCCCTGGCCGCATACAGCGTCAGCGGCGAGTACGCGATGATTCAGGCTGCAGCCAGTCTCGACCTGATCGACGGCTACAAGGCCATGTGCGAGACGGCGGTCTCCATCTTCAGGGCAGGTGCCAATATGCTGATCACCTACTTTGCTATCGAATTAGCCGAAGCCATAAGCCGAGGAGAGATCGGATGACCAACAACGACACAGCCCCAAGCCGCTCGCAAAGCAACAACGACACAACCCCAAGCCGCTCGCAGGCCAACAACTACACTGCCCCAAGCCGCTCGCAGGGCAACAACGACACTGCCCCAAATC
>WRNE01000040.1 GCA_009776725.1 Coriobacteriia bacterium | reverse complement strand
CCGGCTCCCGCCGCTAAGCCCGCAACCGCCCCAGCCCCTGCAACCGCCCCAGCCCCTGCAACCGCCTCAGCCCCCACCGTCAAGCCGGCAACCGCCATCCAGCTCGACATCACCGACGACGTTCACCCAGTGGCTGTCTCTAGGATGCCCCGCCGGGTGTTTGCCTCGCTCGCCTTGGTCGGGGTGTTTTCTGCGGCTGCGCTGTTCGTAAAGGGCATCCTCTCCCGTTTTGGACTATTTGCGCCCCAGCCTGGCATCCGCGAGGTCGTGCCGAAGTTCATCGAAGAGCACCTCGCTGCCTATGTGTTCCCTGAGATTTTATATGCCCACGGGGTAAGGCTCGACAGCAAGCGTATCCTCTTTGGCGAGATCGGCCAGAGCACGCAGCTGCAAGTAGCAGTAGGGGCTGACCCAAAGGTTATAGAAGAGGCCGAGTTCGTCTCCACAGATGAAAATGTCGCCAGCGTAGACAGTTTTGGGAATGTCACCGCAACCGGGTTCGGCGTGTGCGAGATCATCGCCGGCGTGGGGGACTATACTGACAGCTGCCGTGTACAGGTGACTGAAAAATGGGTGGCAATGACGTTTGACGACGGGCCTATCAATACGACTTGGCGTTTGCTGGACGGCCTTCGTGAGCGGCAGGTCCACGTAACCTTCTTCGTCTTGGGCAACATGGCTGAAAGCAGGGGAGACATTCTTGCCCAAATGGCTGCCGACCACCACGAGATCGCCAGCCACACCTACAACCATCAAGGAACAAACGATGTCCTTGACTGGCAGCTGTCCCGCACAGACGAGATTATCCGGGAGGCGGTCGGACATGACGCCTACCTGATGCGCCCGCCCGCAGGAGAGGTCTACAGCGCCATGTACAGCTGTGGAAAGCCGATAATCCTCTGGTCGGTAGACCCCAAGGACTGGCTGCTGCGCGACGTCGGGCCGGTCTATGACAACATCATGAACGACACATTCAGCGGAAGCGTCGTCATTATGCACGACCTTTATGAGCCAAGCGTCGATGCTGCCTTGCTGGCAATTGACTCCCTAAGCGACCAGGGCTATGCCTTCGTCACAGTGTCCGAACTGTTCGACAACCCGACTCCGGGCAACGTCTACCGCTACGGCCAGCCGATCCCCCGCACCATCAAGTGGTTCAACCCTGACTGGATGACTGCATACTAGGCACTGCCCGCCGATACACCTATACGAACGGACACCCTCATAATATCTACATAATTCATGTGGATAAACCCATGTCTGTCTACATGCAGCAATGCGCATCAGGAATTTTCAGGCTCGTTTCTGTTCTGTAAAATGACTCGTTTTTGGTACTATTTCTTTGCATGTAAAATATTCGTCTAATTGGATAAAAGTTGAAACTATTTCGATTATTACCTGTCTTACTAGCAAAAATGTTGTAGAATTGCGTAGGTTTGTCAACAGAGAGGTTTTTACGGAGTGGAGGGAAAAATGGATAGGACACCACAAAGAATAAAAGAAGCTGAGAACGAGGTTGTGATCTCGCAGGATTTTGCAGCGATCAGCCTGAATGCAGAAGGCTTCATTAATGTCAGGGTTCCCGTTGATCAGTTTGTTGAGTCAATGAGATCTAGGATTGATGAGATCATTGAGCAAAATGCAGGTGCGAGACTGGAAGAGTTAAAGAGAACACTGAAAGATACGATCGCACTGTGCAAGATAAGATGGATACATTTCTGTACGCAAAGATGGGTAGAAAGATGTCAGGATGTTCGTATTGACAGGTGCTCACGTTATGGCTATCTTATAGACTTTGGCAGCATGTTTGATAACCCACTCTACCTAAAAGAATTAGTGGCAAAGAAGATCCTATCTGAAGAGTTCTTTACCCAGATTGAGCTAGAGATCATTAAATCTATACAAGGTTAACGACTCTGTAACCGGCACCAGCTCATAGCTCTTTGGTGTCGGTGATATTTATAATGAGATAAAGTTGTTTTAACAAATAGCTTATTTTGGCGCGTCTGGGTGGAGGTGTTGATGCCTGATGACAATAGCCGCTCTCTCCGGCTGAGCAGTTATACGATCCTTTCCGACCGCTTGAGGAACGGAGGCTATGCTGTATTTAACGGGCTGACTGGCACAATCGATATGGTCAACGAGAATTTAATGCGGGCGTTCCAGTCAATTATCAAGAACAAACCTCCCCAAGACCGCTTTATAGAAAGTGACTTGTTACCACCCGACATATTGTCAAGTTTCTTAAACCGTGGGCATATAACCGAGCTATCCCATGCTGCAGAGCGGGAGTATGCCCGGTCAGTTTCTCAAATTACACATGAATATGCTTCCAAGCAACCAAGCATCGTTATAGTGCCTGACTTGGACTGTAATTACCGATGTGTCTATTGTTTTGAAAGGTCGCTTCAGTCAGGGCTCAAAGGACGAAAGACAAAAATGGACATGGCCACAGTTGATCATGTTTTTCAATCAATAAAAGAGATCGGCTCTGACATTGGGCTATCTGGACAGACTATCAGCCTCTTTGGAGGCGAGCCTATGCAAGCTAGCAATTTACAAATTGTCGAGTATATCGTCAGCCTAGGGCGCAGTCTCGGATGTAGTTTTGCGGCAACGACTAACGGCCATGACCTTGATGCGTTTATACCTTTGCTTGGCAGCGAGCAGATCGAGACTGTCCAGATCACCGTGGATGGCCCACCAGCCATCCACGATAAAAGGCGTATAGCTTTAGATGGCAGCTCGTCTTTTGAACGGATAGTAGCCAATGTACAGCGTGTTCTTAAAGACTCGGACGTGCTCATCACCTTACGAGTCAACCTAGACGATCAAAACTACCCGTATTTTAACGATCTTTTGGATATATGTGACAAACAAGGCTGGTTAGCTGACGAGCGTATTTTAGTCAATGCAGCCTTGGTCGACCAAAAGGACGCCAGGGGAAAAGTCGTGCCCTTGCTGGACATCAACAATGTCAGAAACGACCTGTCACAATTGGTAGACCAGTATCCAAGCTTGAAAATCGGCTCTCAGCAAGAAAACTTGCGAAACGATGTTTTTACGACTCTATTGTCCAAGCAAGCTTTTATGCCCCGCAGCTGCTATTGCTCTGCAAGTTGCGGATCATATGTCTTTTTGCCAGATGGGACTATCTCTTCATGCTGGGAGTCAGTTGGTGAAGAATGCAGCTACATCGGTAAATACTCTGAACAAGGCTTGCTCCTTGACCAAGAGAAGGCTGCCTATCATTTCGGTCGTTCGGTAGATCGAATAGATGCCTGCCTTGACTGTCAATACTGCCTAGTCTGTGGGGGTGGTTGTGCCCAGATGGCTGAGACGAACTGTGGTGACTTGTACCAACCATATTGCGGTGACCTAAAAGAGACCTTCCCATGGGTCCTGGCTGAGGCTGTAGACGGCTTTTTGCGACTTCAGGGCTTGTAAGTATTTGCATCATTTGAGGGCTCAGGCAATTCAACATCGAATGATTTTAAGGTATTGTTGTTATTGAACTTGTAGCAACGCATTCGCTCTGCTACACTGATTCATCTGTTTGGCAAAACAGGAAATATACTATTATGCGCGATTAGCTCAGGGGGAGAGCACTACCTTGACACGGTAGGGGTCACAAGTTCAAATCTTGTATCGCGCACCAAGGATGCCCGCAGGTCAGAAGGATAAAAAACAGCCTCTGACCTGCTTTTTTGTTAGATACAGATATGTTTTGAATTCCAGAAAAAAGTCGAGGGTCGTAGACACGCTTAAACATGTTGCACCCCTCTGTCTGTTGATATACATGCTACAAACTCACAATAATCAGAAGTTTTTGCACATCCATAACACAAACTTATAGATTAATACTGTTTGTAGTAACCTGTATATGGAGGTGCTTTATGCTTAACAACCAAGAGAGCTTGCGCGACCGAGACTTGTATTTGCGCAAGCTCATCGCATTTCAAGATATGGAGCCAGTCAAAATAATCACTGGAATACGTCGATGCGGAAAATCAAGCCTGATGAGGCTTATGGCTCGTCATTTACGAAACAGTGGCATCACTGACGAGCAAATCATAGAAATGAACTTCGAGTCTATGCAGTTTGCGAAGATGAGCGCAGAAGCTCTCTATAGTTATGTGAATGATCATTTGCCAAAAGATAGGCGCGTTTATCTGTTTCTCGATGAAGTACAGCGCGTTGATCAATGGCAGGTAGTGGTGAATTCATTTCGCGCTGATTTTGACTGCGACATCTATGTGAGCGGTTCGAATGCATATTTGCTTTCGTCAGGGTTCGCGACTTATTTAGCAGGCAGGTATGTGGAGATAAGAATGCTCCCTCTCTCATTTCGCGAGTTTTTGGACTTTCATGGGTTTACAGTCAAAGAGACTGACAAGTTGCCTGCATCAAATAACTGGCGGATATTTGACAGCGATGGAGCAAGTTATGAGCCTAAAGAGCTCCTAGACGCCTATATCATGTTTGGCGGCATGCCGGGGATTGCCGATGTGGGCTTTGACACAGATAAGGCATTGGCATTGCTTGACGGCGTCTACTCGTCAGTCGTGGTTCGTGATATTCTTGAACGGGAGAAACGCAGAGGTCAAAGACAAATAACCAATCAAGACCTTTTAAAAAAGATCATCATGTACCTAGCAGACAATATAGGCAATACCACCTCAATAACATCCATAGGCAACACGCTTGCACACGAAGGGTTGATCGACCAAGACCAGCGAGAACGAAAGCCTGCAGTCCAGACTGTCCAAGCATATGTCGGCGCTTTGTTGGAGTCCTATGTCTTTTATGAAACCAAGCGGTACGACGTCAAGGGCAAGGAGTACTTACGGACGCTGGGCAAGTACTACATTGTGGACATCGGCCTACGCAACTACCTTCTGGGGTATAGGGACATGGACATCGGGCATATCATGGAGAACCTGGTCTATCTCGAGCTGCTACGCCGCGGCTATGATGTTGCTATCGGCAAGGTCGGAGACAGGGAGGTGGACTTCATAGCTACCAATTCCAACGAGAAGCTCTATATACAAGTAGCCGAGTCGATCAACGACCCTTCGACAAGAGAACGTGAGCTGGCTCCGCTTCGAGCCATCCGGGACAACTATGAAAAAATGATCATTGCAGGCAACTGCGACTATCCCGTGACACAAGACGGTATTAAGCTGGTCTTATTAACAGACTTTCTTATGTCACCTTAAGCACTTGCGCTGGTAGGTGCTGCTTAAACCAACAATACCACAGCCAACGGCAATAACAGGACAGCTGCTGACACCAGCATGGTCGTCAGCATGTTACCGGTCTTATCCGAAAGCTTGTAGACAGCAAGCGCTGCAGTTGCTGCGACTGCCAGATATAAAGAGGCCCGAAGAAGTAGATAGAACATTAAAGGGATACTGGATGGCCATAAATCAAGGGCGGTCAAGCAATCGACTTTGACAGTCAGGTCGCCTGTGTTAAATCCATAAGTGGAGAAGAGCCTGACAGCTTTGGGCGCATATGTAGCGATGCAGCTGATGGTTGCAAAGCCTATGCAAAGCTTTGCCTTAACTCGGCTGACCGCCTGCTTGCCACAAGCCGAAGCCAAAATGATTGTCTCCACATGAGTGGTCTTATCAATCGAGCCCAGAGCGGAGAGCCCGACAGTCAGGCAGGCAAAGACCTTGGCTAGGGCAGCTATGTCGTCGCGCCAAGCGTCTGCACCAAGTAGGGCAACCCAGCCTGTCTGGTACACATATGAGACGCGCTCACCGTCATCAGCCATGCTCTCCAGCGCTTTGTACTGGGTGGAAGCGCGCTCGAAAGCAGCTCGCTGCTCATAGGGGATCTCCAGTCTGCTGATCAAGAAGTCCATGTACATCCGGTCGATATCGCCGCGTTCGAAACGCTCACGGATAGCTTGTTCTTCAAGCTCGATAGCAGCGATTCGGTCGGTCTCGTCCTCGATCAGCTGACGCTTGGTTTCAGTCAGATCGCCAGCCAGCAGTGCGGAGTACTGCTGGTAGTAGTATTCTTCACGGTCAGTCCAGTACCTTAAAGATCCCATGTAGAGAGCCTGTGCGACGAACAGGACGGCTAGTACTGCTAATCCTTTATTCATGACAAGCAGCTTATAGGCTTCATGGCGAAACAAGTTGGTATGCCTGCCAGGTGCAAGCCGGGTGGTTTGGGAAGCAAGAGCCTGCTTAATGGCAGCAGCAGCGCGGTTAGCCCGAGCCAGACTCGAGCCCTCGTGGGTGAACAGGTAGATGCCCGATCCGAGTCCGGTGCCAATTGTCAGTGCCGCTGTCCAGCAGCCAGAAGCGACAATCTGCATCGGATGCCCGAACACATTGACGTTGATATAGTCATAAAAGTAGCTACCGGTGTTTAATATGGCAGCTAGATTGAAATAGGCGAGGGGGCTTAAGGCCGAGTGGACATCGATGCTTTGGTACCAATACAGATGTACGCCAAAGATCAAAAAAGCTGCGACACATGCATAAGTGTTGTTTCTTGTGATTATGCATATTGCATAAAACAAAGCTAGCAGTGTAAATACAGAAGCAACCTTGGCTACCCAAAACCAGCCCAAATAGCCCAGAACGCTGATCTGCTGCGGACTGGTCAGGTATCCTTCCAGCGACTGGATGGGCCGAGATAGGTCGCCTAGGCCTACCTGGGTCATGATGACGGCGATCGTCTCCCCATAAAAAAGCAGCACCCCCAAGGCGGATAGCACCAGCAGCACCACAGCCTTGGCGACTGCTGTTGTCAGATAGCCATGTGCAGTGGCTTTGATGATGACCAGGGTGCCCTCCTCGCGCTCCGAAATCAAAAGGTGCATGGCTAGAACCAGCAGGCTGAGCATCAGCGGGGCGTCTAGCAGCCAGTTATCAGTCAAAAGCAGCACGCCGCCTGAGAACGCTAAGGGAGGCTCCAGGCCAAACAGATGTGCATAAGCGCCAGGCGTCCGCTCGATGTTCAAGTAAGCGAAACTGCCCGGCTCGGCAAAGATGGGCGATGAGAGCATTCTATCAGCCTGATAATTTATATTTGCTAGGTACTGGTCATAAGTCGAGACTGCCTCTAACTGGGTTTGGATAGCGTTGAGTATAGCAACGCGATGAAAACTACTGGGGTCGATTGGTGAAGTTGTTGAATAGATTCTCTCGATCTCTGAATCTATCCAATCGGCCTGCTGCTCGGGGGAGACCTTTGCAAGCTCCTCGTAAATCCTCCATTCATCTTTGACGGAGTAACCGTACTGTCGGCTCTGGTTGGCCTGGTAGTAGACCAGCAGGCTGTTGGCAAGCAGCAGCCCGGCTATGACCAGCCAGACTGTCCTCCTTTGCTGCAGCTTTAAAACCTCATAATATATGATCTTTTTCATGCTCTTCACCATAGAAGTACAGATAGACGTCTTCCAGCCCAAGTTGCCGGTCGAGCGACTTGGCTTTAGCATTGATCAGGCTGCCGACTTCGTTCACCAGGCTGTCGCGGCTGCCAATGCGGATAAGCTCACCGTCTTTGAGCAGCAGGATCGCCGAGGATATCCATTCGATGTCAGAGACCACATGGGTAGAGACCAACACGATCTTGTTAGCAGCCAACTCGACGATCATCTGGCGGATCGACTCGCGTTGGTAGGGGTCGAGCCCTACCGTTGGCTCGTCCATGATCAAGAGCTTTGGGCTGCCTAGAACCGCCTGGGCGATGGCTAGGCGTTGTTTCATACCGCCTGAGAACGACTTGATCCTGTCTTTCGCCACGTCTTCTAGCTCGACAGCGGCTAGTACCCTAGGCACTTCACGCTCAGCCTCAGCAGTAGCCAGACCTTTCAAGGCAGCCATATAATATAGAAAGCGGGAAGCGTTAAACTCCGGGTAGAGCACATGTTGCTGCGGTACATAGCCTAGAACGGCGCGGTACTCGCTGCCCAACGACTTGGTCTCCTGGCCATTCCAGACGACCTGACCTGAGGATTGCCGCAGATTCCCGGTGATGATGTTCATCAGAGTGCTTTTACCCGAGCCGTTGGGGCCGAGCAAGCCAAAGATTCCCGGCTCCAGCACGAAGCTGACATCGTGCAGGGCGGTCTTATTACCGTAGACCTTACTCAGCGAGACTGCTTCCAGCTGCAACTAAAGCTCCAACACCCAAGCGGCTTCTAGGTTACCAGCCAGGTAATCGGTCTTGGGTATCATCGAAACCATGCTCGTGTAGGTATTCAACTCTATGTCTATGCTTCCCGATCTCAGTATGAAACAATCACCAACCTCCCCCATGATCGAGGCGTAATTCTCCCCAGCAATACGGAAGAGGTGCTTTGATGTCTCTGTAGCTAATGAATATCGGTAGACATCATAGCTGCCGTCGTCGGTTGCCAGGTTGAAGATGATGTCGCCCTCGGCGGTCACACAGTTGCCCTGTCCTGCGCTAAAACTGATGTAGCCATCCTCGATAGTGTATAAAAAATCGCTTGTTCGTGCGTCGGTATCGAAGGCGTAGATACTATAACTGCCATACTGGCCTGCATTTGGGTCGTGCATTGTGTAGATAAGGCGCTCTTCGTAAATACCGCAGAAATAGTACTCGACATAGTAGCGGTGAATGCCAAATTCCTCACGGGGGCAGTCACTTGCAAACAAGATGCTCGTGCTACCGTTTGCCATATCCAGCAAAGTGATTGAATAGATGCTTTGATTCAATGCATACTGGCTCAGGTATTCGAAGTAGGAGTATTCTTGCCTCTCCTCACCCTCATCGCCATACTGAGGCACATCATTTTCAAACTCTGGGAACTCGCCCTTTTCCAAAGCGTCATAGAACTCTTGCTCGTTCAGCATCGTCTCGGGGTTGGTCAGCTGCTGGAGCACCAGGATGCCATCGGTAGCTAGTTGGACGACATTGGTGGTGCGACCCTCCTTATCCAGTTCGAAGTAGTCGGTAGCCAGCCCGCTAGCCAAGTCGATGCTGGTCAGCTGCTTCGATTGGACGGATGGCCCGCGCGAGGCTCCCTCGCTGAAAAGCTGTTCGTTGTTATACTGGTAGTCTCCGACCAGCCAAGCAGAACCGCTCGTATAAAACACCGTCTCGACACCGTTGAGCATCCAAGACCCTGGCTCAAACAAGCCCTTGTCCATAGACATGACGATCTCTCGGTTCTCGCCTGACAGATCCATGCAGTATAGATCGAGCGTCCAGTTATCGTAGTTGTTCTCGAAGTAGTAGACCCTGCCGCCATATAGTGCCAGGCCTGATATCGAACGGTCTTCGCAGTAAGCCACGCAGCTATCGTCGGTATGGCGGCAGTTAGGCTTATTGCACATGACATAAGACTGGCTGGCTTCGAAGTCGTAATACTTCATAGTGTGGCCCTGTATGTAAACCAAGCCGCTGCTGCCTATGCAATACTGCGACTCATAGCTTACTCCGATCACCATGCCTAAAGATTGAGTGTCATAGCCAGTTTTGTCATTTGATGAGCCTTGGCAGCCTGAGGCACTGGTTACCAACAGCACAGCTGCCATTAAAACTGTCATAGCTTTATTTATAATACACATGATACCTCCCAGACAGTTTATTAATTATACACCAACCCGCTAACGTCAAAAAACGGCTTCAAAGATCAATGTGGGCAGCTCGCACATTTCCTCATATATGACCAACGCTAAAATCCTACTCCTCGCAACCGCTAAACTCTTCTGGTAAACAGTCGCATGCGACTCGAAATAAAACCTAACCGCTAGCATCATGTCTATAAACGCTATTTTGTTGTCAGTGCAACGAATTACAGCGTGTTATCGCAAATATGGAATGAGTGAAAATGAGCACAATCACAGATATGGAACCAATCTCCCAGCGATGACCCCTTACTTAGAAAATGTTAGCTGAGCGCATAATCGTTTAGTATAATTATCAGTATTATGGTCAAAGTTTAGGGAAGTACCCAGCTTTGTAGCATTGCTCCCAGACATATATCGATAGCTTAACCGATAACCCAGGAGGATTAATGCTGGAAATTATAGGAATAGTTGCACTATGCATCACCAACAGCAACCACGCTAAGGCCCGAGGCAAGGACTCGGGGGGCGCGGTGATGTATACGATTGGACTTTGGATTGGTGGTGAGATAGCAGGTGCTTTCATTGGGATGATAGTGTACGACCTCTCAGGAGAATCCGCTTTTATTCTACTATCGTACGTGTTTGCCCTGTGTGGTGCAATTGGCGGCGGTATCTGGTCCAATATAATTGCTAAACGCGGCGAAGTACTTCCAGCTCCTCCGGGAAACCTTGAACTAAACGAGTCTGAGGCCTTACGAAAGTCTGAGACAATGGAGTTGCCCTGCCTAATAACTATTACAAGCACCGATGAGGAACCGGCGCCTTACTACTACTATATCTACCTAAATGGCTTTTTAATTGGCTATTTACAGAGAGAGCCAGGTTTTCCAGCAGTCTCTTCCATCTCTGTCCAGACGACCAGTCTACTGAATATAATCACGATAGGCAGCAGGAGAGAGGCCCGCTTACCATGGCCTGCCTCGTTTAATGCCATTCCAGGTGGCCGCGTCGATCTCTTCTTCAAGCAAGGCAGCTATGTTGCAGGACTGACTCAAAAATACACCCTGGAAATGCTTGCGCCAGTGGAACAAGGCATCATAGAGCAATAGCGGCATTTGTAATAAAGCGAGCTGGCTTATCCACGATTTAAGTAAACACCTGCTCATATCAAACGAATTCCTGATACTATTCTACTTTGGACTCACAACAATGCAAGCAGGAGACAGTGGAGCAGAATGGCAAACAACAAAAAGGAGCAGGAGCGCAGCGAGCTGCACCGCGCCATCTGGGCGATAGCCAACGACCTGCGCGGCAGCGTGGACGGATGGGACTTCAAGCAGTACGTGCTGGGCATGCTCTTCTACCGCTACATCTCGGAGAACCTGGTCGCCTACATTAACAAGAACGAGCATCAGTCTGGGGATAAGACCTTTGACTACACCTCCTTGGCGGATAACGTCGCCGAAGCCGCTCGTGATGACCTGGTCGAGACCAAGGGCTTCTTCATGCTGCCTAGCGAGCTGTTCGAGAACGTCCACAAGCGCGCTGCTACAGACGAGAACTTGAACGAGACCTTGGAGAAGGCCTTCAGAAGCATCGAGCGATCGGCTATGGGAACAGTCAGCGAGGATGACTTCAAAGGTCTCTTCGACGATGTCGATGTCAACTCCAACAAGCTGGGAAACACTGTTGCCAGCCGTAACGACAAACTTACCAAACTGCTGAGTGGCATCGCAGAGATGAGGCTTGGCGATTACCAAGGAAATACTATCGATGCTTTTGGTGACGCCTATGAGTATTTAATGGGCATGTATGCCTCCAACGCCGGCAAGAGTGGCGGGGAGTACTACACTCCACAAGAGGTATCCGAGCTGCTCACTCATATCGCACTGGTCGGTAAGACCGAGGTGAACAAGGTCTATGACCCGGCCTGTGGCAGCGGCTCGCTGCTCTTGAAGTTCGCCAAGATCCTCGGCAAGGAGCATGTCCGCCAGGGCTTCTTCGGTCAGGAGATCAACCTGACCACCTACAACCTCTGCCGCATCAACATGTTTTTGCACGATATCGACTACGACAAGTTCGACATCGCTTTGGGAGACACGCTGAACGACCCCCAGCATTGGGACGAGGAGCCCTTCGAGGTCATCGTCTCCAATCCGCCCTACTCCATCAAATGGGCGGGTGATGCCAACCCGCTGCTGATCAACGATCCACGCTTCTCCCCAGCTGGAGTACTAGCGCCTAAATCCAAGGCCGATTTCGCCTTCATCCTGCACAGTTTGAGTTGGCTAGCTACCAATGGTACGGCGGCAATAGTCTGCTTCCCGGGCATCCTCTATCGTGGCGGTGCCGAGAGGAAGATACGCCAGTATCTGGTGGAGAACAATTATGTGGACTGTGTCATCCAGCTGCCAGAGAACCTCTTCTTTGGCACCACCATCGCCACCTGCATCATGGTTTTAAAGAAATCCAAGGCTGACAACTCGGTCCTGTTCATCGACGCCAGCCAGGAGTTTGAGAAGGTGACCAACTCCAACAAGTTGACTGAAGAGAATATCGATCATATTGTATCTGCCTTTGCCAACAGGGGGTCGGTCGAGCATTTCTGCCGATTAGTGCCCAGAGCGGAGATCGAGACCGAGGACTACAACCTCACTGTCAGCATTTATGTGGAGAAAGAAGACACCCGCGAGGTTGTGGTGATTAGCGAGCTGAACGCCGAGATCGAGCGGATTGTCGCCCGCTCGGACGAACTTCGCCGCGAGATCGCCGCCATCATCGCCGAGATCGAGGGGGAATGATGAGCCGGCTGGAACAGCTGATAGCCAAGCTCTGCCCGGACGGGGTGGAATATAAGGAGTTAGGAGAAGTTGTCGTAATTTCAAATGGTAAAGACTATAAGCATCTAAGTAGTGGGGATATTCCTGTTTATGGATCTGGTGGAATAATGCGGTACGTTGATGAGCCTATCTACTCTGACGAATCTGTTCTAATTCCTCGTAAAGGGTCTTTGAGCAATATCATATACACGAATACTCCTTTTTGGTCTGTTGACACCATGTTTTATACGAGAATTGATAAACATCAAATAACTCCCAGGTTTTTGTACCATGTTTTACTTGCGCTACGTCTGTATGAGCTAAACACAGCCGGCGGTGTCCCGAGTTTGACGAAATCAATGCTTGACAAAGTGAAGATTCCTGTTCCTCCTTTACCTATCCAAAAGGAGATCATCCATATACTGGACAACTACACGAATTTATCAACAGAGCTGGACTCAGCATCAAGCACAGAGCTGGAAGCCAGGGTTAAGCAATACGAATATTACTGCGATGCGCTGCTTGTATTTGACCCCGATATTGACGGGGTCTCATTTAGTACTCTTGGTCGCAAACCGAACACCGAATACCGTTGGATGAATTTGGGGGATGTAGCTGTAATCTCTGGCGGTCGAGATCATAAAAAACTAGCTGATGGTGATATTCCTGTTTATGGAACTGGCGGCATAATGCGATATGCAAACCAGCACATTTTTAATAGAGCATCAGTTTTAATCCCACGTAAGGGCTCAATAAACAATATTTATTACGTTGATTCACCATTTTGGATTGTTGATACATTGTTTTACACACAAATCGATAATAGTTATGTCATTCCTAAGTATCTTTATTATTTGCTTAAGACCCAAAAACTCGAAAGGCTCAATATCGCTGGAGGGGTTCCTAGCTTAACTAAAGCCGAATTAGTTAAATATCCCATTCTCATTCCACCCCTCGAAGAACAAGAACGTATTGTTGCTATCGTCGACCGTTTAGATACTCTGGTCAACAGCATTACCTCTAGCTTAACTGCTGAGATCGCTGCCAGACGCAAGCAGTACGAGTATTACCGTGTTAAGCTACTATCATTTGGTAATTGAGAGCCCTAAAATGCCATTTAGAAACTTGATTACACTAAAAACATGATGTTTTCATTACTGGTTCTGAATGTGACCGCTAACCAGCTACTTATCTCACATTTAAGTTAAAGTAATCGGTGACTCAAACACATTTATATTTAAATACTCGCTTTGCTTAGAACTTAATTATGCTAGGGTATATTTCGAGCTAACTAATTAAGTGTGAGAAGGAGTTATTGATGATCGAAAGAATACGTTTAAAGAATTTCAAGGTGTTTAAAGGTGAATATGTCATGGATCTAAAACCAGGGTTGAACATTATTGTTGGTGCTAATGAAGTAGGGAAATCAACCATACTTGAAGCAATTCATTTATGTTTGACTGGTATTATTGGCGGTAGATACTTAGGTACCGAACTAACTCAGTATCTTTTTAACAATGACGTCGTTAGCGATTATTTATCAAGCTTAAGGGCAGGAAGCCCACAACAACCTCCGGAAGTGCAGATCGAGCTTTTTTTCCATGACAGAAACAATGAACTCGCCTTGTTCATGGGAGACGGTAATAGTAATGAGGCTCGAGATGCAAAAGGAATAACTTTAAGTATAAAATTTAACGAAGACTACAGAGATGAGTATCAGGAACTTGTCAATAGTGGTGAGGTAAAGTCTTTACCAATTGAGTATTATGAAGCCAAGTGGTCGACATTTGCTAGAAAAGACAATATTACATTGAAATCCATACCGATAAAATCCGTTATGGTAGATTCAACTATTTCAAGATACCAGAATGGGTCAGATGTCTATGTATCGCGAATTATTCAGCAAAGCCTTGATGTTCAAGAAACGGTTAGGATAGCTCAGGCTTATCGTAATGCTCGTGATAGCTTTCAAAGTGATGAAGCTGTTCAGAGTGTGGGTGCAAAGCTTTCCGGAGCAACAGGTATAACAGATAAAAAAATAGACTTGTCTGTCGAGCAGTTATCAAGGAATGCATGGGAGTCGAGTCTTGTTACTTACATAGATGAAGTCCCATTCCAATATGTTGGGAAGGGGGAGCAATCTGTTATGAAAACAATAATGGCTTTATCAGAAAAGAGAGCGCTATCAGCAGCTATTATTCTCATGGAAGAACCAGAATGCCATCTTGCTTATACTCGGTTGAGCTCGCTTGTACGCTTGATAAATGACAATTATGGTGACAAGCAGTTTATCATTACAACTCACGAGAGTTTGGTGGCTAACAAACTAAACTTAGGGAATTTAATATTAATGGGTAATGGCAGACAACTATATCTTCGTGATCTTACGAAAGGGACACAGCGATATTTCGAGAAGCTTGCAGGCTATGACACTCTTAGGCTAATCCTAAGCGAAAAAGTAATACTCGTTGAAGGCTCGTCTGACGAGTTAATCGTTCAAAAAGCATATATGGATATGCACAATGGTAGACTTCCTATAGAAGATGGCATCGATGTTATTGCAGTTGGTACTTCTTTCCTTCGATTTCTTGAAATTGCTGAAATACTAGGTAAGAATGTGGATGTTGTCACAGATAATGACGGTAACCCGGAGTCATTAGAAAAGAAGTATGCACGGTATCTTGGAATAAATCAAAGGGACAATATTCACATCAGCTATGAAAAGAGCATAAGACTAGGCAACAATGAGAAATTAAACTACAATACACTTGAAAACGAGCTACTCATTGCTAATGGGTTGGAAAGTGTGAACAGGATTCTAAATACATATTATATGAATGAAGACAAACTTTTAACATACATGAAGAATAATAAGACTGATTGTGCCTTGAAGTTCTTTGAAACTGAAGAACCCTGTAAATACCCACCATATATACTCGAAGTAGTAGGACGTGATCGAGATGAATAAGCTCTTGCTTGCAGCTGCCGGTTCTGGCAAGACAACATTTATACTTGAAGAAGCTCTGTCTTACCCTACTTGTGAAGAAATTATGATTACAACTTATACTCAGTCAAATTTTAATTCGATTATTTCAAAACTCTACGAAATGAACGGATGCATTCCACCCAATATAACAATCCAAACTTGGTTCTCATTTCTAATAGAACATGGTATCAAGCCATATCAGTATTGGGAGGGAAGAATAAGCGGGATGCTATTGGTATCAAAACGTTCAGGTTTCCGCTACTTTAATAAACGTGGTAAACCAGTTTATTGGGGCGAAAAGAATTTATATAAATATTATTTCACTGATGGTGGAAACCCAAACGAGCTAATAGTTTATTCAGATAAACTTTCGCAGTTGGCTATGGCATGTAATTCGCATAGCTGTGGTTCTGTGATTTGGAGGATGAGCAAGATATGGAAAAAGTTTTATATCGACGAGGTTCAAGATATGACAGGTTATGACCTTGATGTAGTTCGCGAATTGTTAATAAGTGGTATCTCAACCACACTCGTAGGTGATCCCAGGCAGGTTGTTTATCAAACCCATCCTAGTCATAAATATGAAAAGTATAAAGGAAATATCAGAAAATTCATCGAGGATGAGTGTAAACCTGGAATTTGCGAAATTGATGATCATACCCTAAATACTTCTTACAGAAACCCATTTGAGATTTGTCAACTATCAGGTGAACTATATCCCGAATACGCAACACCCTTACCATATTCTAAACAAATAGATATTAATCATCCAGTCCTTTTTTTACCAGAAACACGTGTTCAAGAATACCTATCCGAGCATCCATCGGTGCAATTACGTTATAACATTAAAACAAAAGTCAATGATTCTTACCCTGTTTTTTCTTTCGGAGATTCGAAAGGTCAGGAGTTTGACAGTGTAGTTATATATCCAACAAAAGAGATGTTGAAGTGGTTGGTAAATCATGAAGTGAAGCTGGAGCCTCAAACAAGAGCTAGATTGTATGTTGCTCTAACAAGAACGAGGAAGGATTTGGCGATTATCATACCGGAAAGCTTTATAAAACAGCTTAGTTATGGCAAATTCTACTGATGATTAAAATTCTATCTTAATCAACTATTAGGATGATTACATATTTGTTACTATTATTTATCCTATGTATACTCCTAGTGCTTTTGTATAACACGCGGAGCTGTTTATCTCAAATGATGTATAACAATGTGCACTAGGATGTGTATGAACCATGAGAACAAACATAGTGATTGACGACGACAAGATGAAGCTGGCAATGGCTCTCTCCGGCTTGAAGACGAAACGCGAGACTGTTGATAGGGCTCTTCAGGCGTATATTGACAAGCTTTCTCGAAAGAACATGATAGATCTTAAGTGCAAAATTAAGTTTGCTGATGATTATGATTATAAAAGCATGCGGGGGAGCATCTGATGATTCTCGTAGACACTTCTGTTCTGATCGATTTTCTCAGAGGCGTTGTAAACACTAAAACTGATCAATTTGAATCGATATTGCAGTTAGACATTCCTTATGGTATCTCGGCTTATACATATCAAGAGTTCCTTCAAGGCGTTCGTAATGAGAATGAGTACAACACTCTTCACGATTATCTGGGTTCCCTTGTTATTTACTACCTTGATGCAGATATCAGATCATTTGAAAAAGCATCAAGGCTGGTCTTTGATCTAAGGCACAAGGGAGTGACACCTCGCAGCAAAATCGATGTATTCATTGCACTGACAGCAATTGAGAACAGCTTGATGCTCCTGCATAACGATCGTGACTTTGACGCAATGATTGATCATATTGACGAGTTGTCAAACTATTGAGTAGGGCAAGGCATCGTTTCAATTGGATGATCAAGCAGACATAACTCGGAAAAATTCTGAGTTATGTCAAAGACTCTGCTAGAATGGATGCATGATTTTCTCCAGAAGTACATATATCGACCGTATGGCTCGATTAAAGGATACCGACTTGATCAAAGTCATCACTGGCGTGAGGCGTTGTGGCAAGTCAACACTTCTAAGGTTATTTGAAGAGTATCTATCAGATCAGGGCATCTTAGACGAGCAGATCGTCCATATCGATTTCGATGACATCAGAAACGAACCCTTGTTAGATAAGTGTAAATTCGCAAACTCATCGCACCACTAATCGCACATATCCGGACTAATCGCACAATGGTGCGTTAAGTATGGACAGGTGGTCGGACAAGGGATCAGACAAGACCACCGACAGGCCGCCACTGGGGCCTTCCAGTGACGATGATGTTGTGAGAAGTTGGCCTTGTGCCTCTTTGCCTAACTTATACGTCCCCGATCTGTAGGAAGCCGGGAAAGGCGAGCTTAGGACGGTCCTGCTTAGCCTTGTGCCCATACAGGC
>WRNE01000039.1 GCA_009776725.1 Coriobacteriia bacterium | reverse complement strand
GCAAAGTTGACCCAGTCGCTAGCAAACGACGAGTCGTCAAGGCACTCGTCGATTGTGCCTGTCTCCTCATTTAGGATCTCCACAAGATCCGGCCTCCTTTTTGGAGACATGTTCTTCTTGCATAGCCTATACATTGTGGCGCTCCTCAGTCAGTCCATGGGTAGAAGAAGTCGACCTGCCCGTCCGAGCCGAACTTCACGAAGTACTTGACGCCCTCGTAGAGGTAGACAGCAAAACGCCCCAGCTTGGTCTCCCCCTCGTGCAGGGGTCTTGTTTGAATGGCCTGTTCAAGCTTGGCAGGGATGTCGTCGGCAGCGATGCCCCTCGTGTCAAATGATTCCTCATTTAGCTCATTGAAGCTACGACGAAGATCTGCATGAACTATATCGTTGACTTGAACCAAATCCATCCTCGAATACCAAAAATAAGGATCTTTCGTGAGATCTATAGCATCTAGTTTCCACTTGTCAATGTAGTAACAGTCGTTGTTGTCCACTACTTTTATATATCGGGTTGTACCGATCACCACCTCGGGCTCGTCGCCGTTAACGGTCACATAGTCCTCGTGGTCGACTTTATCGGTGAATTCACCGAAAAGCTCGATCTTACAGTCGTAGGACTTGCCGACCTCTAAGAACTCGAAGTTTATCGCACTCATTAGCCTAGAGTCGTCAAAGCACCGTATAACGGATCCCGAATCCTCGTTCTTTAAGGTAATGAAGCTGGTAGCTACCGCTTTGTGTATGTCGATGACTCTGTACATGCTAGGCTCATTCCTTTTTTGGTGGCTTACAGGGATAGAACGATACAATGAAGCCGTTGGTTCCGTACGCGACTCTATAATAGTGTCCATTATAGTAGAAGATTCTCGCATATCCTGATGTGTCAGGAAAGAAACCAACTGGCTCTGTCTGCAAAACCTCGTATAGTAGCCCAGGAATTTCATCAGCCGAGATTCCCAATTTCATTAATTGGTCAGCATGTTCTATTATAATGTGCTCTAGACCTACGTTCGCATTCCCAGTCTCTAGAAAGTACAGCGTGCCGTCTGTCCTTTCCAGTACAAAGATGACGTCATCAGCATTGTACTTGACCCCGCTCAAGGCCAATTCGTCCATCAGCTCGATGGGTCTCATCGTCNCCGGTATCCCAGCCTTCAAGCGGATCCAGGCCTTGACCGCCTGGTAAGCCTGGTATGCCTGGTATATCGTTATAACAGTAGCGACGACGTCAGGCGTGACATAGCCTAGGGTATAGGACGGGTTCTCGTCGAACATGTCGGAGAACTCTTTGACCGGGTCCTCGTAGATAAGCCTAATGTCGTTTCGTACCGCGTTGATCCTGGACACGGCGCCGTCTATGGTGCCGGCGACGAAGTCCTCGACCTCTTCAGGAGGAGGGACACCTGCCTCTAGGGCTGACGAATAGCGTAGCCCGTTCCAGACAAGGGCGCCTAGGCTGCCAAACGTGTCGGCGATCCATGCCCATATGCCCATGACATAATCGCCGTCGGTCTCCAGCTCCAGTATGCGCATGTCCTCCTGCAAGGCCTCTGGGCTTATGTACTTCAGGTAGAACTCATGAGCCTTTTCCCGGTACTCGTCGTCGACCTCCTCGTACCGGACTGCCTTTGGCAGGAGCTCGGTCCTGAACTGCCTTATCGTCTGGTCGATCTTGGCTTGGATGGAAACTATCTCCTCGTCCAGTCTCCTGGCGTTTTGGATGTAGCGCTCGGACAGGGGGACACCGTCGAACGTCATACCCGACTGCACATGAACCGACTCCCGCATGATGAGCGACCCTCTTGAGAACGAGTTGATGGAGGTCTGCATCTGGTACCGGTCCACCCGGGTCGTATACGCCCGGGCAAGCGGCTGAACCTCCTTGGTCATGTCGGCGATGTATGCCTCTATCAATGTGAAGAGCTCCTTGAGCTGTACTCTGTACTGGCCGATCAGGCCGACGACAAGCTGCTTCGACTCTTTTAAGGCCTCCACCGCCTCGCCGGCTGACAATGCTGTCAAAGAGTCGATGGCGTCTACGGACCCTACCAGCGCCTCGCATTTAGACAAGTACCGCGAAAGCGAGTCGAGTATCTCGTCGAGCTGGCTGTAGTTGATCTTTATATCTTGCTTCATCTGGACTCCTGGAGTTGATTGGGCCTAGATGCGCTTGATCCTGGCTATGGAGGCGTCGATCTCGGCCTTGAGCCTGTCGGCTGCCTCGTCTGCCTCTGCCTTGAGCGTGTTGTTCTCCAGGTCCATCCGGCCCATGTACTTCTCCAGGTAGTACCTTATCCTCTCTAACTTTCTTACCGTATAGTCCTGGTGGCTAGTGGGCAGGGCCATGGTATAATCCTCTCTTTTGTGCTAGGGCTGACCGGCTATGGCCTCGTCAGCCTCCTTAAAGGTGTCAGCCAGTAGCCTCACTTTGGCAGCATAAGAATCGAGTGCAGCGAAGAGCTCGGGGCCGCTCTCCTCCCCGATGTGTTTTAAGCCATCTTCAGCATGTAGGTAAAGTCGGCGTTGGAATCACCCAACCTGTCGGTAGCCTCCCTGGGAAACGCGATAGCAAACCCTTTGAACTCGGCAATAGCCTGGTCGAGCCGTTCAGCTTCTCTTAAGAACGCCTCAGGGCTTACATCGATCTTCTCTACCATAAGCACTGGCTCCTCTAGTCATTAGCAAGCCTCCCTGTTGTTGCCCTACGGCAACTGCCCGCATACTCAGATGTAGTCGACTATATTACAATTTCAGCACATTACAATAAGGCAAAGTACCAGCTCTTGATAAAGCCGCGGGCGTTTCTCCATATAACGCCAATGCTTTACGCTTTCCAATAGAAGCCGATCCTAGTTGTTGTAGAGGATTCTGACAATTCGCCAGAAGCCAAGCAAAAACCTGCTTGCCTACATCCAAAACTTCACAAGCTACATCCGGGCCCTAGGGTGGGCGCTGAGGTACTCGGTTTGCATATGCTCGATATCGATATGGGTATAGATTTGAGTAGTAGCCACAGATGAATGGCCTAATAGCTCTTGGATGCTCAAAAGATCTGCTCCACCTTCAAGCAGATGCGTAGCGAAGGAGTGCCTTAGCATATGGGGGTGTAGGTCATTGATCTCAACTTTCCTCCCATATTTCGCGACGATGAGAAAAACTGCTTGCCTGGTCAAGCGACGACCACGGGTGTTTAGGAAAACCGCTGATTTTTCCTGAGGCTCATGTTTGCTTTTATTGTGTAAAAATGGACGCCCGAGATCGAGGTATTCGTTCAAAGCCGTATAGGCTTTCCCGCTGATCGGAACAATACGTTCCTTGCTTCCTTTACCAAAGACGCGAAGATAGCCTTCGTCAAATAGAACAAAATCACGGTCAAGGCCACAGAGTTCGCTAACCCGTAGACCGCAACCGTACAGTACTTCCATGATTGCCTTGTCCCGATACCCTGGCGGGCCTAGTGGGAACTTTTGGTCAAGCAGGCGCATCACACTATCCAGCGAAAGGGTTTTTGGCAGGATTTGTGGTTTTTTGGGCAACACGATCTTGACTGCCGGATCAAACTCGCCAAAGCCTTCACGGTAGCAGAAACGATGAAAACTACGCAAAGATGCAGCTGCTCGTTCTTGCGAAGAGGCCGCGTAGCCGATTAGTGCTAGGTCTATTAGGTAAGCGCTTGGGACACCGGTCTTTATCTGGTCGAGCCTCGTGATCCCCTGGTCGTTCACAAGCCAGTCCCGATAGAAGCGAAGATCCCTGCTATAAGCCTCGACAGTCAGAGTAGCTGCGCCTTTTTCAACAGCTAGCCAAGTAAGGTACTCGGATATGGCTCGGTCTATCTCAGTTGGTGAATGCCTTGGGCTTTGCCGGTCGTCGGTCATCTTAGATACGAAACGCCTTGGTTATACGCGAGATCAACGACCCAGCGATCTCGTCAGGACGGTCGTCGTCAATAGAATCAAGCTTTACCGGCTCCTCGTTTTCGTTTGAAAGGGCCTCGTCATAGCCTGCCTCTAGTGGTCCGTCAGTCGTCAAATCGACTTTTTCCATCAAAGCCACAATGCTTTCAAGGTCATCGTTTGTGCTGGCATCTGGATAAGGGCTTTCATCGGTTGTTTCTTCGATGAGGTTCTCAGACACTGCTTTGCGGGTGATGTCTAGATCCTGGCAGGCGATGTCTAAGTCCTGGCAGGTGATGTCCAAGTCTTGGCGGGTTATTTCTACGTCTTGGCGGGCGATACTCGAATTGTCTAGGGCGTTCTCGACAGATCCGTCCTCGCCAGCCAGACTCTCAAGTTCTACAGCCGCCAAGCTCGTTTCATCGGCTGCCGCCTCAACAATGTCACCTGTCAAATCATCTGTAGTATCAGTTACTAACCACTCGAAGCCCTCGTCTGCTGCTCTGTCATCCTGCTCGACTGCTTCGTCAATCAAGCCATCAATGATAGCATCGCCAACTGGCAAAACAGCACTGTCTGCATCCTCGGTAGCCAGCTGGTCGACTTGTTCAAAACCCTCAAAGCCTTTCTCGGCCTGCCAACTTTTAAGAGCACTGTAAAACTCACTGCTGTCATCACTGTCTAGGCCATCTGTGAGCATTGCAGCCGATTCTGGGCTTAAGTCTTCTGGCTCGTCTAACCGAGAAGGCTCCGCCTCGATATCTGTCGTGTCTGCCGCTGTCAAAGGAATGTTTTCCAGGCTTACACCAAAATCGTTGCTTGGCAGTGCGAACTCGTCATGCTCTGACCTTGACCAATAAACCGCTAGCCTCGCTGCTGCCATGACTGACTTGGCAGCTATGGAGTCACCCAACATGCCCATTCCAAGTGCTCTCGCTATACCGCTGTTCATGTCGATTTGGCCCAAGCCGCTAGGGATCTCGATGACATGGTGCCGTTCAGTGATCTCCTCCCTGGCCAGCATGTTATAGATAAGCGACAAAGCCTCCAAGGGAATATCGTCTGGCAAAGCGATCAAAGACTCAGCCATTGTGATGCGGCTTAAAGCAAACAGGCTTTGCCCAGAGACCTCGGTCCTCAAGTTGACTTGGCTTTTTCGGGCAGGCTCGTTGATACGCAAAACAGCAATAGGGGTCCCTTCAAGGACCGCCACAGCGTTTAGGGCCTCTGCCTGGGCTACTCCGATGTGGCCAAAGACTGTCTCCATGTCATAGTCGCCTACCCCGACGGAGCAGATCAAATAGTCGGCATTGGCTGCATACAGGCCTGCCAGCAGCCCCGAGTAAATATTTACGGCTTCGAAGTCGCCCCCCATTGCCTGGCCGCAGCTAACAGTGGCATCGATCAGGCTATTCTCCACACAAAAGGCAATCTCGTCTGAATAGCCCAAGCTAAGGCCCGTCTCGTCGCTCATGCAGAACACCACTCTCGCCGAAGCATCGAAGTACTTGATCGTTGCTGCCACTAGCGGAACCTGGTAATGGGTCGCACAACAGACCACCGGGACGGCATTGAGGCTTACTGCCTCTTTGAGGGCCTCATGATATGGGGAGAAGGGCTCGTCCACGGCCATGACTTGGCGCTCCAACGGCATGTTTCCAAGCTTGACCGCCCTTCCCTCGCCTGCCAGCCTGCCAATTCTTACCGCAGCGGCGAATCCGCCAGTTTTGTTCGAGTCGCCTTGCTGCAGGCTGTCGTCTAGGTTGGTCTTGACCCCCATCCAAGAGTCACCGGCACTTGTTGAAGGAATCACGAATGCCACGTCGTTCGACCCGACCTCCGCACCAAGGGTAATGATATTGATTAAAACCAGCTGGCCAGCAGCACAAGCTGGCCCAAAGTCAAGATAATGGAGGGCAGTAACCGTGTTCGGTATGTCAGCAATAGGGTCAATCGCTCGGCACGACAATCGCTGTATCCCCCTCCCAGTATCTATGACCTCCTCGATTTGTGCCCATATCAACCGCATTTAAAGCCCTCCTATACACCACTACTATACTGATATAAGAGTTTGGTAGCGCTAAGCTAAACAACTACTCCCCTACTGGTCTAATGCATCAGCAATCTCATCAGTCATTTCCATGCTATGGTAAACATTCTGTAGGTCCTCTAGCTCTTCTAACCTGTCAATCAGGCGCATGACCGACTTCGCTTGGGAGATGCTTACCTCGGTCATTGTGCTTGGCATCATGATCAGCTCGTAGCCCTTGACTTCGATGCTCTGCTCTTCCAGGCTTTGGCGGACGATCGCCAAGTCGGAAGCAGCAGTGATCACGATCCACTCGTCGTCAGCGTCCTCATAGTCTTCAGCCCCGGCTTCCGCACACATCAACATGAACTCGTCTTCATCGCTGGCCTGGGTCTTCTCCACAGTTAATTGGCCTTTACGATCAAACTGGAATGCTACCGACCCGGTCGTTCCGAGATTGCCTCCGCACTGCGTAAAGGCTGCCCGGACATCGGCAGCTGTGCGGTTCTTGTTGTCGGTCAGGGCTTCGCAGATTATTGCCACTCCTGCGGGCCCATAGCCTTCATAGGTGATGCTCTCATACCTCGCCGCGTCCGATCCGCCGCCGAAAGCCTTTTTGATGGCCGAATCGATCTTGTCTTTCGGTAGCGAATAGCTCTTTGCCTTGGCTATGGCAGCTGCCAGCGACGAGTTGTTATCGGGGTTCGGGTCACCGCCTTCTTTGGCGGCAACAGTGATGATCCGGGATAATTTGGAGAAAAGCGCCGACCGCTTAGCGTCCTGGGCCGCTTTTCGATGCTTGGTGGTTGCCCATTTGGAATGTCCAGACATAGGCTTACTTCCTTTTCGTCATCAATTTGTTTTTGATTTTACAAGTATAACGTAAAGTCTAGCTTGAACTACCTGATTCGTTTCAGCTAGCTGGCTCGCTTTCACGTTTCTCACGGTCTAGTACCAGCTGCATAGCAACAATCGCACACTCCAGCATGCCGACATCTGGAGTGTTCGTCGTTAAACGCTGCATCTGCATGCCCGGCCACAACACCACTTTGACCAAAGGATGGTCAGGATGCGACCCCGCCCACTTCACAGTGACCTCGTATGAAAGGCCGCCAATGACAGGTACCAAGAGTATGCGGCATAAAACCAAGACAACGAACCGTAGGATCCCGTTTTGGATGTTCAAGGCATTGATCAGTGTTGATATTGGCACTATTGTAAACACAATAATCGCAATTATCATCGTCATCAGCATAAAGGCAGTGCCACAACGCACATGCAGCGAGGGGAACCTGTTTGCATTCTCCGGAGTCAACGGAAGGCCATGCTCGAAACAATGGATGGTCCTATGCTCTGCCCCATGATAGCCAAACATCCTCTTGATATCGGCCATTTTGCCAATCAGGTAAATGTAGACGACAAATATACCGAGCCTGAGAGCACCATCGACCAAATTCCAAATAATCGTCCTCTGGCCGTACTCGCCAACAATCAGGTTGGTGATAAAAGCCGGTAGGGCAATAAAAATCCCCATACCCAACAAGACCCCAAGGATTATGCCGACCGTTATCAAATATGCCGGTATCTCGTCTTCAGCCGGCTTGGGACTATCATTTATTGCTTGGGCCTGCCCTGTTTCCCCGTCTCCACCATTATTATCTGGAGAAACCCCAGCTCCCACCTGACGCTCTTCATCATCGGGAGCATCCATCAAAGCAGCTTCGTCTGTGGCAGTTATTTCGGCTGTTTCAAGGTCAGGCTCGTCAGAATCGTCTTCAAAGGCATTCTCAGCTGCTATCTGGATAGACTGATACCCCAAGGTCAACGATTCCACCAAAGCTGTGCAGCCCCGGATAATCGGCCAGTACATCCAGGAGTTCTTCTGCTTGCCGCTTACCAGGTCATGCTCTTCAGTGTAGATGCTGCCATCAGGCCGCCGTACAGCAATAGCCCAGTTGTACCGGCCCCGCATCATAATCCCCTCCAGCAGGGCCTGGCCTCCTATATGGGTCTGGGTCATGACTCCGGAAGTGTCAGTAGCCCTCTGCCAGTCACTACGGTCGCTGGTGTCGGCAGGCAACTCGTCGGCAGGCTGGCTAACGGCTGAAGTCTCGCTCTCATCAGCCGATACTGGAGTTTGGCTATTGGTTATCGACTCAAAAGACGAGCCTTGCCGACTATCTGGCAAAGCCTCTTCATCAGCAGTAAGCTGCCCGGTACCAACTGATGCCGAACCTACCTTTGGCAAGGTTTCTCTATTTGTACTCATATACATCAGCATACCCTCTAGCTGCTGGTTAGCCGCTCACAGATAGCAAAATGCCAATATCTATCAAACTACCATGTAAAGCATGGCAGCCATGACGATCTATGCTATTCGCTTTCTTCTTGCGTCTCGATTGCGGTTTCTATTGCTGTAGAAAGTTCTTCTGCACTGGCTAGGACTTGCTCGACTGCAGAGTCGTCAATCGGCTCTTCAACCTCTACCTCAGGCTCGGCAACAGCCTTTTCTGCATATTCTTGTGCTTTGACTGCTTTTGAAGCCGCCTTTTTCTCCCGTTGGGCTCGAGCTGCTTCCTCAGCTTGGGCTGCTGCTTTTGCCCGGCTTTCACGGCGTTGGGCCTCACGCTCGGCAACAGCTTCAGAAGCAGAGCCGTATTTGTCAGAAAAGCGTTGCACGCGGCCACCGGTATCTACATACTTCTGCTGGCCGGTAAAGAACGGATGGCATTCGTTACATAGCTCGATACGCAAGTTGGGCTTGGTTGCCCTGGTGGTAAAGGTGTTCCCACATGAGCAACGGACAGTGCATTCGACGTATTCTGGATGAAGGTCTTTTTTCATTTATAACTCCTATTAGCCCCTGCTTTCAGTCAGGGACATTTAACATGCTAAACCGCGTAAGGTTATCACAGATTCGCACGACCGACAAGTTTATGTACCAACAAGACCCAAGACAGCTCGTCACGTAAGAAGGGCAGCTCAGGATCGTCTTCGACAGCCTCGGCAATCTGATCCTCGAGGTCGGTTCGCCGCTGCTTGACTGACTCTATATCATAGGCGTCTAGCCTTTGGGCACGAGACGCTAGTACGACAAGCTTGTCTCCGTCAGTCCCAGCAAAGCCACCCTGGATGACAAAGCGCTCAATTCTCTCGGTGTCGGCAATATGGACTCGCATCTCGCCGTCGCCAAGAGAGCTCATCACGGGCGACCGCAAGTAGGCAAAGCCCATCTCTCCGTCGTGTGCTGGGATCGCCACAAAGTCCGAGAATCCGCCAAAAAGCTGGCCCTCGGGAGTAACGAGTTCAACTGGGAAGCTCTTCTCCCCCATCATTTACCTGGCCTTCTATCGATCTCTGCCGTCATGTGAAAGACTACTCGCTTGGCTCATCCACTAGCTTTTCAGCAGCCTCGTATACTTCTTCTATAGCACCTTTGTATCGGAATGCCTGTTCCGGGATATGGTCGCATTGGCCGTCGATTATCGCTGCAAAGCTGCGGATGGTATCCTCTAGCTTGACGTAACGGCCAGGGTTCCCAGTGAATACCTCAGCCACATGAAAAGGCTGGCCTAGGAATTGTTGAAGCTTTCTAGCTCGGGAGACGATCAGCCTTTGTTCTTCCGATAGCTCTTCCATGCCTAGAATGGCAATGATGTCCTGAAGGTCCGAATAGGTCTGGAGCACTTCTTGCACGGCAATTGCCACCCGATAGTGCTCTTCTCCGATGACCTCTGCATCCAAGGCGCGCGAGGTCGACGCCAAGGGGTCGACCGCAGGATAGATGCCTAGCTCGACAATCGCCCTAGAAAGTGACGTCGTTGCGTCAAGGTGGGTAAAAGCAGTGGCCGGGGCGGGATCTGTGAAGTCGTCAGCCGGGACATAGACCGCCTGCACAGAAGTGATCGAGCCCGATGTCGTCGAGGTAATACGCTCTTGCAGGTCGCCCATCTCGGTAGACAGTGTAGGCTGGTAGCCCACAGCAGAAGGCATCCTGCCTAAAAGCGCTGAGACCTCAGACCCTGCCTGTGTGAAGCGGAAGATGTTGTCGATGAACAAAAGCACGTCCTGGCCTTGGTCGCGGAAGTACTCGGCAATCGTCAATCCGGCCAAGCCGACACGCAAACGGGCTCCCGGAGGCTCGTTCATCTGGCCAAATACCAAGCTGGTCTTCTCGATAACGCCAGAGTCGGTCATCTCCTCATACAAAGCCGTGCCTTCACGGGTCCTCTCACCTACCCCAGTGAAGACCGAGGTGCCTTCATGCTCCTGGGCCAGATTGTGGATCAGCTCCATGATGATTACCGTCTTGCCCACGCCAGCACCACCGAACAAGCCGGTCTTGCCGCCTTTGATATAAGGCTCAAGCAAGTCGATGACCTTGATACCAGTCTCGAAGATGATCGTCGAGGTTGTCAGCTCCTCGAACGCAGGGGCAGGACGGTGGATCGGGTAGTACTCGTTGATCTCAGGCATCTCGCCGCTATCGATCAGGTTGCCGGTGACGTTCCAGATCCGTCCCAAGGTATTGGGGCCGACAGGCATCATGATTGGGTTGCCAGTATCGATAGCCTCTAAGCCACGCTGAAGGCCGTCTGTAGAAGACATGGCTACGGCCCTTACGATATTGCCTGGCAGGTGCATTTCGACCTCGGCGACAACTGACACATGCCCGATCGGCGTATCAGCATTTATGGTCAGCGCGTTATATATCGAAGGCATTGAATCAGCAGCGAACTCAACATCTAGAACAGGGCCGATAATCCTGATGATCCTACCGACATTCTTTTCAATTTCTGCTTCGCCGATCGTTTCGCTTTCGGTGTCGGCACCCATCTCAGCCTCATTAACTATACTGGTCATTCAAACTCCTTTTAGAGCTGATACTTGAGCAGCCTGGCTGCTCATGCTAATCATTGTCTTCAAGGGCGGCAGCACCACCCACGATTTCAGTAATCTCGGTAGTAATCGCACTTTGACGGGCTCGATTATACTGGCGCATCAATGTCTCGATCATCTCATTGGCATTGTCAGTGGCAGCCTTCATCGCCTTGCGGCGTGCTCCCTGTTCTCCAGCCGCCGAATCAAGCAGGGCATGGTATATACGTGTCTTTACATAGTCTGGCAGCAAAGCATTCAACACCACTGCCGCCGAAGGCTCGTACTCGTAGTTCATGCGGATCTCGTCTTCGTCATAGACCATCCTCGCCTGGCCGGACACTGCTGCCTGTTTCTCCATCGCCCGGCTAGCAATAGCCTTTGCCCCCTCGTCATAAAACATCGAGTCCCACTCTTCCCCGAATTGAAACCCGGTGTCTAGCGATGTGATGGGCAGGATTTGCTCTAGCCTGAGCTCTTGGTCGGCTACATTGCGGGCATGGTTGTAAAACATCACGACTTGGTCACAGGTCTTATTGGTATAGCTGTCGATGACATATGACGCTATGCGCTGCGCATCGACAATGGTCGGGTCAGCCGAGTTTCCCCGTAGATTTAGGGCAGTAGGAGTGTTGCGCTCTCTAAAATAACTATTCGTCTTCGAGCCACAGGCGATTATCTCGCACTCTACACCGCGTTCGTGCATTTCCATAATAAAATTTTCTGCAGTACGCAATATAGCTGAGTTGAAACCACCTGCCATCCCCCTGTCCGAGGCTATCACGACAACTATGATCCGTTTGATCTCGGCATGTCTTAGCAACAAGGGGTTCTTAGGGTTTTTCGTCTGCCTGGCCACACTTTGTAAAACCTCAGCCATGGCTGAGGCGTATGGGGTGGCAGCAACTATTCGCTCGGTTGCCCGCCTGATCTTAGCTGTCGCGACCATCTCCATGGTACGAGTAATCTGTTGTATGGAGACAACCGAGTTGATCCGCCTTTTTATATCACGAAGATTTGCCACGTAAAGGCTCCTTTAGACCTCAAACTCGGTCTTGAACTCGGCAACTGCTTCACGTAGCAAAATGACTGTCTGGTCAGATAGCTGCCCCTCTTCTTGAATTGTCTGGACAATGCTTTGATGCTCTGAGTTAATATTTGTCAGCAACTCTGAGCGAAAACGCAGTACCTGGTCGACTGGTATGTCGTCTAAGAAGCCCTCGTTCCCTGCAAAAATCGCAATGACTTGGTCTTCGACGGACATAGGCACATAACGGGCTTGTTTTAGCAGTTCAGTCATCCGCTCGCCCCGGTTTAATTGGTTAAGGGTTGCTCGGTCTAGGTCAGAACCGAACTGTGAGAAGGCTTGAAGCTCGCGGTATGCAGCCAGATCTAAGCGCAACGAGCCAGCCACCTGCCTCATCGCACGGGTTTGCGCGTCACTGCCGACTCGGGACACCGATATGCCGACATTCATAGCAGGCCTTTGGCCTTGAAAGAACAAGTCGGACTGAAGGTAGATCTGGCCGTCTGTGATGGAGATGACGTTTGTTGGGATATAGGCTGCAACATCGCCGGCCTGGGTCTCTATGATCGGCAACGCAGTCAGCGACCCGCCGCCGTTGACCTTGGACAGCTTGACCGCGCGCTCTAGCAGCCGCGAGTGCAGGTAGAAGACATCACCTGGGTAGGCCTCACGGCCTGGCGGGCGACGTAGGGTCAAAGACATCTGGCGATAGGCCACAGCTTGTTTGGACAGGTCGTCATAGATACAAAGGACGTCCCGGCCTGGATTATCGAGGCTTGCCGGCTTGCCGTCCACTCCGTTGTAAATAAAGTATTCACCAATGGCACAACCTGCCATCGGGGCAATAAACTGCATCGGCGCACTGTCTGAGGCGGAAGCCATCACTACAATCGTGTAAGACATAGCGTCGAAACGCTCCAGGGTCTCGACCACTGTGGCCACTGTCGACGCCTTTTGGCCGATTGCCACATAGATGCAGATCAGGTCCTTGCCTTTTGAGTTGATGATCGTATCCACAGCTATAGCTGTTTTTCCTGTTTGGCGGTCGCCAATGATCAGCTCGCGTTGGCCTCGGCCAATCGGGATCATGGAGTCGATAGCCAGCAAGCCGGTCTGCATCGGTTGGCTGACGCCTTCGCGCTCCACAACGCCTGGTGCCCGAAACTCGACAGGCCGGTACCCTTCGGCCCTGATCGGGCCTTTCCCGTCAATCGGCTCTCCCAAAGGGTTGACCACCCTACCTAGGAATTCCGGGCCTGAAGGGATCTCGACGATCCTACCTGTGGTATGGGCCGCGTTATTCTCCCTAATTTTTGTGATATCGCCTAAAAGCACGGCTCCTACTTCACGTTCGTCCAGGTTCTGCACTAGGCCATACACTGTCTCGCCCTCGTCAGATATGAACTCTAACAGCTCTCCAGCCATGGCGTCCCGTAGCCCCGACACTAAAGCGATACCGTCACCAACCTGGGTGACATAGCCTACTTCTCTTGACTGGACACCGATCTCGACAGCCTTTAACTGTTCACGTAAAGCAGCGTCTATGGCACTTGCTGTAATATCTGCCATTTATATAGCACCTCCGGGGGTATCACTAATCAGCACCTCACGCGCCCTGGTGAGTTGTGCAACCAAACTCGCATCAATAAGCCGTCCGCGTACTTGCATCACTATGCCGCCCATGATGCCTGGGTCAATGTGCTCTCTTAAAGCGATCGAGGCATTTAGTTGGGTAGCGTATTTTTCTTTGATAAACCGTCGCAGGTCGTCATCAAGCTCGACCACAGTAGTCACATCGATGATAACTACCCTGAACTGCTCTTCAATCAGAACTGTCAAGCGGTCCTCGATCAGCCTCAGCAGCCTAAGCTCTTCTCGCTCTACCAATAGCTTGGCCACGACAAGGATAATCTCTGGCATGCCCTTGAACAGGCTGTCGATGAGATTTTTTCGGATATCCAAGTCTAAGCCGACGTCGCTTAGACGCATCCTTAGCTCTGGGGTCGACTCAAAAGCCCTGCAGAATTGTTGAAAAGCCAAAGACAGCTCGGCTGCCTTATCGGCAACGGTCCGAGCCGCCTCATCGCTAGCCGCATCCGCCTCAGCAGGCATCACATCGGCTTGACCAGGATCTTCGAAGACTCCTGCCCCATCTATGATAGCCTGGGCGTAGACATCGACAACTGGCGAACGTGAGCTAATCGACATCGATGTTACCAGCCTGGGTCACATAATACTCGATAATCCTGCGGTGCTCGTTCTCGTCAAGGTCATGGCCAATCAGCCTGCCAGCCAAGGCGACTGTCAGATCGGCAAGCGAATTGCGTAGTTCTAGCATCGCTTGGTTTTTTTCTTGCTCAATCGTATCACGGGCCCTTGATAAAACGATCTCCGCCTGTCGCGCAGCTTGTTCCTCGATCGCTACCCGGTTTGCCTCTGCTGCTGCCCGTGCCTCATTCAAGATGGTCGAAGCCTGGACCCTAGCCTCGTTCAGCAATGCCTTCTGCTCCTCTAGCAGCTGGGCTGACTCCTGCTTTGAAGCCTCTGCTGCCTCAATGTCCTCTCGGATAGTCTCAACTCGTTTCTCCATTGTGCCGATAATAGTTGGCCACCCGAACTTAACTAACACAAAGAGCAAGATGACAAAACCAACTAGCATTGGTATAAGCTCACCAAGGTTAGGCAGTAATAGACTTAAGCCGCCTCCTGATGACTCATGTGCCTCTTCTGCAGTTTCGGCATATGCTATAACTGGTACCACAACACTGACAATGATGAGCCCGGTTAGCGAAGCTAGAAGCTGCATTATTCTTCTTTGGTAACGCTTCACCCTTAACCTCCTATCAGTCTTTTGGACTGATTTGTTGGCTTGTCGTACTTCAGGTTCAATTAGCCAATTAGCGCTAATACAAAACCGAGAAGACCCATCAGCTCGCACATAGCAGCACCGAGGACCATGACGATAAATGCTCTGTCTTGAACCTCTGGTTGACGTGACATAGCCCTATGCGCTGACAAAGCAATCGAGGAAATACCTACTACGACTACTAACGCGATAGCTCCATAGAAAAGGATATTGAAATTCACAATGCCTCCTAAAATCTCTGACCGAGCTTCTCTTGTCTACTCGATCTTTATTGCCTGCGTGACTATTATCATAATCACTATATTTGTGGTCGGGCGAAAACCCGATTGTCACCATTGCTCAGTGCTTACCAGTCTCTAGCCAAGACATAAGCACAACCCAAATCTTAGTGCGAACTTGTTGCCAGTAAAACATATACTCCTGATAATAGAGTGAAAATATACGCTTGGATAAATGCTGCCAGTATTTCAACAGCAAAAACAGCTATTAGTATTACTAAGATTATCCCTGACACTGCGCCGTTTATTATGTTTTCAGCGGTAAATTGATGCAGCAAGGGCACAAAATAGGTCGTCGTCAGTAAAGCAAAGACGCCCATTGCCAAATGCCCCGCAAACATATTGACAAACAAACGAAGGGCTAGCGATACGATACGCATTGACATAGAGAAGAACTCGATTAGCCATACCATGACATTGATGCCGGGAGGAAGCCCTGCTGGCGCTATCGAAACAATATAACGCCATACACCAGCATGTTTGGCTCCAGAATAGTTAAAGAACAGATAACTGCTACTAGATAAAACCAATGTTACAGACATTGTCCCAGTTGCTGACTTTCCTCCGGGGATCAAGCCCATAAGATTGCCGATAAGTATAAAGAAAAAGACGGTGCATAAATATGGGAGATGCTCAGCGTAATGAAGCCCGAATAGAGTTTGGCCGATTTCTTTTCGGACGAAATCGACTCCCCATTCAACTATTGTGGTTGGCCCGAGTTTTGGTATGAATGATATCCGTGATTTTAGCATCCATATTAAAAAGAAAACAGCAATCGCTGTAAATACTGCAAAGAACGAATACGGAGTGATGGAGCCCCAACCAAAATCCCACATGGGTAAACCTTGTAGATCGGCAAGCAAATGAGCTAGTTCGCTATCGAAATCTTCCATCGTCTTTCAAGACCTCCGAGTTACAAGCAGCTTAAACCTACTTCCCTCTTCGTGATATAACAATCCAAAAAGCAAAGAAGGCGCTAAACGTAAACCACAAACCGATTGCAGGAAGCGTAAACCACAAAAGCATACTTCGTTCTATTGCTGCACACACGCCAATAGCTATGACCATCAAGACCATACCTACTCCTTGTGCAGCTAGCACCACATACATTGTGAAAGTACCAATTCGACGCTCACGTCTTAATGCGATCTTATTGGCAACAATCAATGGTGCACAGGCAATTACTGCAACCAACAGGCCGAGAGCAGCAGCGACATACACGGACGGCAAACAAATCAACCTTTCACACCTAATGCAGCTAGTTTCCAAGCCACATAAATAGGAAATACCGTCTTAAAGGTAACTCTGTAGACAACCTGATACGACTCAAACATAGTAACAGAGAAACCATATCATCGCCTCAATGATTCAAAGCAAATGTGAAATGATTTATGTTTATTTATGTCATCATCTGTCTGGATGTCTATTAGAGTTTATCCAGTGCCTGTCAGGCTGTGGTCAGCCTAATTGCCCTATAATAGCCTAGTAGATTCAGCATGCAACGGTTTTTTTGTATGCAAACGGAGATTTTGGGATTTATAGGCAAATAGCACAGACTGAAGCATCTGGTCTGTTATCATTGCTAGTAGATCCGTATAGTTTAGCTCGCTTCAACACATAGTCTGCGTTTATTAGACAGGCGGGAGTGTGGCGGAATTGGCATACGCAGCAGACTTAAAATCTGCCGCCGCGAGGCTTGTGGGTTCGAGTCCCACCACTCCTACCAGGCAAAATAGGTCGATAACTAAAAAGAACTTGGCGAGGCGCGTGCCAAATCGTGCCAAACAGTTAAAAAAGCTATCAATAGACACTCAATTTAAAGCTGAGTTCACAAGCAAACCGCATCGTATAAAAAGGTATATACCCACTTTTGACGCACCACTGTGCGATTTGTTCATTCATGTGCGGGGAGCGGCACTGATGGGACGTAAAGCTGTAGGTGAAGCCTTCGATATCTCTCTCATCGACTGGCCTTTGTTGTGCAGTGTGATGATCGTGTGCTGGTTACTTGGACCTAATCACTCCTTTCACCTCCAGACCGTAAATTTTCAATGTCTGAAGATTGTGATCGACGTGGCTCACTTTTCGGCTGGTTATCTGCTTTCTAGTGGCTCAGTTTTAGATTGACAGATACAGCTCATGAAAGACAGTTGTTTATGCTTATGTAACCTAACTTCCAAAACCCCGCACATAAAGGGGGTGCGGACGGGCAGCTGGGCTGGCCGTGTGAGACAGGTACAGGAAAACGTCCGCATACCCAACCGTCAATCTCCAGCACTTAGCCTTAAATAACGTGTTTAGTAATAATTAATATGATACTAGTGTTGAAGAGGGACGGGTTTGGGTTGGGTTGGTTCGGTTCAGGTCGGGTTGGGGTGCGAGGACGGATGATAGCCTTGGCTTCTTGATGCCTAGAAGGCTCTCCGTTCGGTGCCAGTACAGGCTGCACCCTCCATGTATAGTTAGGGCTCAAATAAAGCGATGTTCAAAATCATGGTATAGACGGGCTCGGGCTTGCACTTTGTCGCCAGGTGTCAAGAAGCACCCCTTGTAGGATGTCAGACTCGCTAACTGTGACTTTCGGTAATTCCAGTGCGTGCATTATATGGTCTAGAATCATTATTCCGCCAACCATGATCGGTGCGCGTTCCGGCTCCAGCCCAACGACCTGGCTGCGTTGCTGAAGCGGCATTGCAGACAACTTATCGAAAACCGTTTGCCATTGTTGAAGTGTGACTACTTGGCCATGTACATGGCTTGGGTCGTATACAGCCAACTTGTCTCGGATAGCGACTAGCGTGGTTGGGGTGCCGGCAACAGCAAAGACCTGGTCAATGGCTAAGCCGCTGCTTTTAAAATCATCCAGAAAGGCCTTTGTTTGTAGGACAAGCCAGTCGCGAGCATCATTGAGCTCGCTTAACAGCGGCGGGTCGCTCTTCAGCCATAAGTC
>WRNE01000038.1 GCA_009776725.1 Coriobacteriia bacterium | reverse complement strand
TGCGCTGGTCGACACGTTGAAGTTCATGGTGATCGTTATGCTTTGGCCGGCCATCGGCGCCAAGGCTGCAGCATTGAAGCTGAAGCTGACGACGCCTGAGGTAGTCGAGGAGTCAGGTGTCAGCGTCGTGGCTGTACCGCCGCCGACCTGGATGGTGGCATTGGCAAAGCTCATTTCATTAGCCTGGAAACGGTCCTCGACGCGCAGCTTGTCACAACCGCTCACATCGCTAAACATCGTAAAGGTAAAGGTGTAGGTCAGGGTCTGTCCAGAGACACCAGGTATGTAGGTCTCTGTCGTGGCCGTCTTGGTGAAGTCTGGTAAGTCGCCAACTAATTGCCATACAGCATACAGGGTAGTGTTGGCTGTAATGTTAAAGGTCGCCGGGGTGACGTTCGCGTTATCTACTGCGAACTCCGGCACAGTGGCGTTCGCGTCCCTAGCCCAACCTAAGAAGGTGTAGTTCGTACGGACGAGGTTGCCCGTGTTGGCCAGCACCGTCACAGTGGCATTGGCCACATAGGGGCTGTTGGTGTCGATGGGCACCGAGCCGCCGGTCGCGCCGTTGGCGTTGTAGGTAACGCTGAAATCACGTGGATAGACTTCGGCGTCGTCACCGCCGGTCGGGGTAGAAGGCTCTTGGCCGCCCTTTGGCGTAATGTAGTAGTTGCCTTGGTCGGTCAGGACGCCGGTCGCGCTGGTCGACACGTTGAAGTTCATTGTGATCGTGATGGACTGTCCGGCTATCGGCACCAAGGCTGCAGCATTGAAGCTGAAGCTGACGACGCCTGGTGTAGTCGAGGAGTCAGGCGTCAGCGTCGTGGCTGTACCGCCGCCGACCTGGATGGTGGCATTGGCAAAGCTCATTTCATTAGCCTGGAAACGGTCCTCGATACGCAGCCTGTCATAGCCGCTTACATCGTTTGGCACATTAAAGGTGAAGGTATAGGTCAGGGTCTGGCCAGAGACATTAGGTATGTAGGTCTCTGTCGTGGCCGTCTTGGTGAAGTTGGTAATGGGTGGGAGGCCACTCCATACAGCATACAGGGTAGTGCTGGCTGTAATGGCAAAGGTCGCTGGGGTGACGTTCGCGTTGTTGACTGTGAACTCGGGGGCCAAGGCATTGGCATCCCTTGCCCAGCCTACGAAGGCGTAGTTGTCGCGATACAGCCCACCGGTATTGGCTAGCACGTTCACAGTGGCATTGGCCACGTATGGGCTGTTGGTGTCGATAGGCACCGAGCCGCCTGTCGCGCCGTTGGCGTTGTAGGTGACGCTGAACTCGCGAGGCAGTACTTCGGCATCGTCCCCGCCGGTCGGGGTAGTAGGTTCTTGCCCGCCTTTAGGCGTAATGTAGTAGTTGCCTTGGTTTACAAGTACCCCAGTAGCTGAGGTGGAAACAGAGAAGTTCATTGATATAACGACTTCGTTCCCGGTCATCGAGGCTAGTGCAGCCTCGTTAAAGACGAAGCTCAGCTCGCCGTTGGCATTGCCTGACGGGTTAATCGCCACAGCCGTGCCATTGCCAACCTTGATGGTGGCATTGGTAAAGCTCATCGCACTGGCAGGATAGATATCATCGATACGTAAAGCTTGGTATCCGCTTATATCTGCCGGCAGCCTGAAGGAGAAGGTATAGTTTAAAGTCTGGTTAGGCTCGCCAGGGATATAAGTCCCAGTGGTTGCTGTCTTTGCAAAATCGATAAGGCCAGGAACGGGCAGCCAGACAGCATATAGAACAGTATTGGAATTGATTGTAAAGTTTGCCGGGGTGACAGTACTGCCACTTACAGCAAACTCTGGAGTAAGGGCGTTATTTGTCCTTGCCCAGCCTACGAAGGTGTAATCGGTGCGGACTAGGTCGCCTGTGTTAGCCAGCACCGTCACAGTGGCATTGGCTACATAGGGGCTGTTGGGGTCAGTTGGTACCGAGCCGCCAGTCGCACCGTTGGCGTTGTAGGTAACACTGAAATCACGCGCGTAGACACTCTCATCATCGCCGCCGGTCGGGTTGGCAGGTTCTTGGCCACCTCTTGGAGTGACATAGTAGTTACCCCGATCGGTAAGGGTTCCGGTAGCCGAAGTCAAAACGTTGAAGTTCATAGTGATCGTTATGTTTTGGCCGGCCATTGATGACAAGGCTGAAGCATTGAAGCTGAAGCTGACGATGCCTGAGGCAGTCGAGGAGTCAGGCGACAGTGCCGTGCTTGTACCGCCGCCGATCTGGATGGTGGCGTTGGTAAAGCTCATACCATTAGCTGGGTAACGGTCTTCGACACGTAAGGCACCAAAATCACTGACGTCGGAAGGCATCGTAAAGGTAAAGTTGTATGTCAGGGTTTGGCCTAGCTCACCAGGTATATAAGTACTGGTAGTCGCAGTTTTTGCGAAGTTGGTGATAGCTGGGACCTCTTGCCAGTGAGCATATAGGGTATGGCTCTCGGCTCTCGTCACAACAGTAGACGATGTCACCAAAGAACCGCCGACTGGCTCAGTGTACCAGCCAGTAAAGGCATAATTGTCCCTATATATAGTTGCAAGTGTTCCGTAAGGAGCGTTGAAAGTAACTTCTATGTAGGCAGGAGTCGGGCCGATGACAGGGTCAGTAGTGTTCTTGTCAAAAGTCACTCGAATACCTTGAATCGGACGATAATAGAAGTTAATGACATTGCCCTGGTTTTGCAAAGTGATCGTAATTGGCGAACGAGACAATGGGCTCAATTCGTAGCCATATATATCCTCTGCATACTCAGTCACTGGAGTACCAGATATTTGATTTGAAACATACTTTGGATCATGTAATGCAATTGTGGTGTTCTCTAACAAGTAATTAACGGTGTAATCAGTCAGAGAAGCCCATTGGGCATACAGGTCCACAGTAGTCATCGGTGGTGGGGCAGGCATCGTCCCACCCAAACTGTAGCTAGTGCCTGATCCGTTTGCCAGGGTATTCCAGTTTTGTATTTGAGCAGTTGCGCTTGTGAAAGCACTGCCATCCAGCAAAGTGATATTGCCACCGACTGGTAGTACCCACATTGACAATGTAGTATTCGGCGTGTTGTCAGGATAGTTCGAGTGATAAATCATATGCACAGCATCTGTCTCGTTGGCATAGACTGCTGTTAGAGTGGTATTACCATAGATCGGATAGTAGTTACTAGGTATCAGGACCCTGTTAGCTTCTGATGCGCTGATACCGTCATAGTAAGGGCGCCAGCCGACAAGGACCATGTTCGCAGGCGGAATGACACCGTTCCCATAACTTAAGCGGATCTGCCGGCCTGACCAATAAATATTGGTATCTATTGGCAGCGTTCCAGAGCCTGAACCCAAATTATAGGTAACAGTAAAGCCGTCTGTGATCCAACCTGCATGCAGGTCGACATTGCCTGTAACCCTACGGTCAGGCGGCCACTTTGCCCAAACATTGTTGATATTCACATACCAGCCTTCAAATGTCCCGAAACCTGGTACAACTTGCCCAACATAAAATGGGGCGTTTGCGAAGTTAATGACATCGCCCTCACCGATGGGTTGGACATCGACAATCTGAGGATTGCTATAACGATTGTCCCAGTAAGTTAGTGTCAGATCGCTCTTTTGCCATTGGGCAAAGATTTGCAAGTTGTTATTAGGCATCCGAGCCGTGCTCAGGTCGATCGGGTCATAGCCATCAACATCGTATGACCAATAAAGGAAGACATGGTTGGCACGGACAGGGTTATTGTTGGGTGTGTAGTATGAAAGCCGGGCATCAAACATCACACGGGTATAGTCTACATCGGTGCGCAGCGAGCCGGCTGGCCATGTGCCACCTTGTAGGTTAAAGCTGAAGTCGAACACGTTACGGTTGTAGTAGAAACGGTTCGTGTAGACGTTTGTGCTCTCGTAGGTCACTATGTTACCGTTTCGATCAAGGTAAACAGAGCCTGCGTGTACGACACCCTCAATATTCTTGGGGCTTAACGTGGTCGAGATAAAGATCGTCTGTGAGTGCACCGTGCTTCTTACATAGTAACGGGTTTGTCCGTTGAAAGTCATTGGAGTACCTGTTTCACCAGGTAGAGCCTCCAACCAGTACTCGGCAACATTCTCATAGATTGCCATGTAGACAGCTTCAAAGGTCCTCGTTGTCCCTGATGAAGGAATCAAGTCGGCAGTCACTGTAAAGCGTTTGGATGCTAGGTTCATGCTCATGCCTTGGGAATACCATGAGGCAAACGACCGCTCAGTCACAGGACCCCAGGTCGAACCACCGTCAGTACTCGTCCTGAACCGGTTGAAGCCAGTCGCATTCCAGACGCTTGGCCAAATGCTTTCGATATCCTGTTCGAATTTTGCCTGGAAGCTATACTGCCTCGTAGGATAGGCTTGATTGGTGTCGACATTCCACCCTTGGGTGTATGTCTGACCATTGAAATTCAAAACAGAACCGCTACGGCGGGCATTCGGAAAATCGTCGGGTACTAAATCGAAAACGAAGTTGTACACAATTCTACTGTAGTAGACATTGACGATTGTCAATCCAGTGCCAGCAATAGCTTTTGTATCTCCATGATGGAATTGGCAGTAAAGCAGGTTCGGAGCAAAGCCTAAGTTGATAATCACACTGGCTTCAGTCGCATAGTTGACTGTGCTGCCTGCTGTCGCAGTTCTAGTCACTGCTTGAGTGAACATATAGTGGTCTTGATCCGTCCCCGGATTTGTCTGACCCGGGCCTAGGTCAAGATTGGGCTTCTCCATCCAAATAACGACTGTGTAGTTCACGGTTCTTGGAGTCCATTTTGAATAGAGAACTATGTCTTGCATAATCGCTGTACCGCTGAAGTTGAAGTCTGGGCCATTCGTTGGAGTCAGTGTCCAACCGGCAAAATCATAGCCATCCCGGGTTGGAGGGCTTGGTATCGTGGCGGTCGACCCATGAGCAACTAGCTGCGGAGGTACAGGACTGCCATCAGACTCGAAATACACCCAGTGTAAATTCGACCAGAAAGGAACTAGTACTAGGTCCTGGGTCGCATAGGTATAGCCGAATATGAAAGGCGTGTTCATGTCCTCGCCCTCGATATACCAATGGGCAATATGGCCGTTCGGCATATTTGGTGGAGGGACAAGCTTGTCTGCTTCAGTCGTCTCAGGGATTGGTTGGCCTTGGTTTAAGACCTTCGTGTCAATAACATATTCGTCACCGACGCCTCCTGAAGCTGACTTGTACTTAATCAGGTAGGACATATCAAACTGAGCATAGAGGCTGATATCTGTGGTTACGGTCTGTGTAAAGTCGAATTGTACATTTCCGGTGGCGCTGGTGTACCAACCTCTAAACAAGGTAGCACCTGGCGGGTATTGACCGGAGAAGACAGTTAAATAGATCGCATGATCCGAGCTGTCTGTCGGCCTTGTTGCAAATACAGCACCATTCACATAGTAGGTCACTGTTACAGAATCATCGGTAGGCATTATCGGAAGATAGCTGTCGTCAGCTTCGCTGGCGTCAACAAAGTCTTCTGTTAAAGCATCTTCTGGTTCTTGGGTCTCAATAGCTTGGTTGTCGTCCCCATCGCTCACAAAACCAGCAACATCCTCGTCTAGAGGATCCTCTGGTTCTATAGCAATAGGGCTTTCTTCATCGACGGTGGCATCATCTGCCTCCGTTTCGGTAACTCCGACACCTCCAGGATCACCCTGGTCTTCAGGAGTCGGTAGAGGAGTCGCCTCCTCTGCTGGAGTAGTAATTACGCTCGCTTCTGGCTCCAAGGTACCCGTCTGCTCAGACCCAAGTTCGCTGTCATCAGCGAATAGATTTGGGATGAACGGTACCGTGTTCAGTGCCATAAGCAGCGAAATCAGAATGAGGAGGATATTTCTCCTAGTCATTCTGCCTGTTTTGCGTGAACGCAAAACACCGCTATTACGGTTACTTTCCATGGCAATTTCCCCTTTGTTCTTGTGCAAACTCGTTGCCTCTTCTCAACTGTCTGATATTTCCTCTAACCACTTGCTCTGAGAAGCTCATTTCATGAGCTAAACACCATAAGACCACCAGGTAGGAGCTCAAAAGGTGCATTTTATGAGGGTGAACCGTGATTGCTAATTAATAGCATCCCTTTCCCTGAGCAAAACCTGTTGCCTCTCGTCAACAAAAGTCGCCTCTCGTCGACTGCTCGAGGTGGTTTCATTATACGGTTAAAACCACCTATTTGGATTGTTGTTTCTGGAGAAAATAAGTAACAGATTCTTTAATTTAGCCCTCATTATGCATAATATATGCATATTTATGTATTTATCTCGTGGATATTGAGTATTTGTGTATTTTACGAACGTCTAAACAAAATCGGAATGTGCAACACTGCTAAAAAGGCCTGGGGATATGCGATAGTTATGTGCGAAGATTGTAAATATTTCGTGAAAATTACCCCAAAAACACTCCATCATATTGAAGTTTTGTTGCTAGCTCATACAATAGCTTAGGAATTCTATAGTTCAAATAGATCAAATGGTACTCCTACATGCTTGTATGAGCGTTCAGTTGCTTGCCTTCCTTTGGGCGTCCGCATCAGCAAACCCTGTTGCAAGAGATAAGGTTCATAGACGTCTTCGAGGGTTTCTGGCTCTTCTCCCAAGGCATTGGCTAGAGTGTTCAGGCCAACCGGCCGGCCATTGAAAGTCTTTACCAAAAGCTCCAAGATCCGGTTGTCCATACTGTCTAGGCCCAGCTCGTCGACCTCGAAGAAGGACAGCGCTTCTGCAGCCACATGCACGTCTATACTTCCTGAGGCCCTTACACTGGCAAAATCACGGACGCGTTTTAAAAGCCGGTTGGCCAAGCGGGGGGTCCCTCTGCTACGGCGGGCAATCTCTGTTGCGCCCCGGTCATCTATCTCGACATCAAGGATTGAAGCGGACCTTACCACTATATCGTGCAGTTCCTGGTCATTATAGTAGTCGAGGCGAAAAGAGATTCCGAACCGGTCCCGCAGAGGGCCTGTCAACAGACCGGTACGCGTGGTAGCCCCTATCAAGGTGAATTGGGGGATCTCCAGCCTCAGCGTTTGGGCGGCAGGCCCCTTGCCGATCACTATGTCTAGCATGTAGTCTTCCATGGCTGGATAAAGCACCTCTTCGATAACCCGGTTCAGGCGATGTATCTCATCGATAAAAAGCACGTTTCCAGCCTCGAGGTTGGTAAGTATTGCCGCCAAGTCGCCCGCCCTTTCGATCGCCGGCCCACTGGTCGACTTAATAGGCACCCCCAATTCGTTGGCGACTACTGTGGCTAATGTGGTTTTACCTAGGCCCGGTGGGCCAGACAGCAAGAGATGGTCCAGGCTTTCTTGGCGTTGCTTGGCTGCTGCAATCAGCACTGACAGGTTTTCTTTGACTTTTGTCTGTCCAATGTAGTCATCGAGCTTCTTTGGACGCAGCGACCGGTCTAAGCCCAGGTCGTCCTCGGTCAGCTCAGGCCTCATCGTTTGGCGTTGTAAGTCTGGTTGTTCCAAGTCGCCATCGATATAAAGGTCATCGGCTTCCCAGACATTCATGGTTTTCTCCACATAAGGACTTATCCGCCTCCTAGGCGTTGGAGGATGAATCGAATATGCTCGGTAACATTGTCGGCAGATCCCTGATAGTCTTTGGATGCCAACTCGACCTCTTGTTTTGTAAAGCCCATGCCGAGCAAGGCTTCTGTGACTTGGGCTGACACTGCCGTCTTGTTTGCCTGGCCGTCTTGGCCGATACCTTGGTCGGTCGCCACCAACGAGCCTTTGAGCTCTAGGATCAAACGCTGGGCGGTCTTTGTCCCAAGCCCTGGGATGGTGGTCAGACGTTTGACGTCTTCATCGATAATCAGTTGCTGCAGGCTGGCAGAATTAAAAGATGAGAGCGCTGATAGGGCAACCTTTGGGCCTACTCCAGACACTGAGATCAAACGTTCAAAGAGCCCGCGTTCCTGACTGTCCTGAAAACCATAGAGGTCAAGCGCCTCACTGCGGACGATCAAGCTGGTATATATAGTAACGGTCGATCCGACAGGGCCCAGCGACGACAAGGCAATGGAAGACATGCCAACTTTGAAGCCAATTCCGTTTACGTCAATGACTGCATTGTTGGCTTCGATACTAATGAGGGTTCCGCGTACGTGAGCAAACATATGTTTACTTTAGCTTATTTTGGGCTCTATTGCAGGCCAGGGCTCTGCAAGATGCAGTTTAGCGAGTGATCGCGTATTAATATACGACTTTGCTATTTATATTGCTTTGCGCATTTGCGCATGACAGAGGGCGACCGCCAAGGCGTCAGATGAATGGTCGGGCTGAGGACGATGGTCGAGTTTTAAAATTGCCTGGACCATGAACTGGACCTGGGATTTGTCCGCACGCCCCACCCCTACGATAGTCTGTTTGATCTGAGTGGCAGAGTACTCGTCAACCGGTATTTGTTGCACCGCAGCGGCCAGCATGACAACCCCCCGCACCTCGCCGATGGAGAGGGCGCTTTTTGCGTTAGTGCTGAAAAAAACAGCCTCGATCGCTGCTTCCCGGGGACGGTAACGCGTGATCACCTCGACAATTCCTTGGTGGATAAGGGCCAAGCGCTCAGGCCGGCTTAGATCGGCAGCCGTACTGATATGCCCATAAGCTAAAGCCCTATTGGCCCCATGGGCAGACTCCACAATGCCCCAACCCGTGTTTGCCAGGCCAGGGTCGATGCCTAGAATACGCAGGGCTACAGTCCCTTGATCCATCAATTTTAGTCTTTCTCAATGGGAAAGCGTACTGTGATGACATCCCCTTTTACCTGTATACGGGGTAAGTCGGTCAATGAGATGTAGTAACGCTTAGCCAATTGCTCAAAGGCTTTTTCCATTTCTCGGGAGAAGGCCTCGATGTCTTCGGCTGCCAGTTTCAAGCCTCGGTTGTCACGATAGACTTCCTGGCTGTGGTCTGCCTGTGCCTGCCGGTTTCGGTGGGTCCTGGCAGACAGGTCGCTCAGGCTTGCTATTTGACCGGCTAAGACACGGTGGGCTGTGCGCTCTGAGATATCCAAGCCTAAAGATGCAGCAATCAGCATCAAGTCAGCTGCGTCGCTGGCACAGGCCAAACGTTGGGTGACAGGCAGTACAGAAGGGTCGTCGGTAAACAGCAGGGTGTCTGACGATAAAGTACGCATGGCTTGCTCGTGCATGGTAGCGACGACCTCGGAAGGAGACCCGATATAGACCAATGGCCTGTTAGGATGGGCCAAAGTGAACTCGGCAGCTGTACGCAGGATGTTTTTTGGCCCTCGCGCAACATACAGTTGGCCATCGTCGTCGCGCTTAATGCTAGGAAAAGTCGACTGGTCGCTTTTTTCAGCTAGCTCGCCAGTGTCGATATCCAGCCGAAACGAGCTGCCTAGGCCGGGAGCAGAGCTGACCACACGGGCCGATGAGACATTGCTTTTGATCGAGTAAAGCGCCATGCCACGGCCATGGACCCCCCAATCGTCCTCAATCATCGTTTCCAGCTTGGAGGTTACCCGGGCGTCAAAGATGGTTTCTTGGAGGTCGACCGGTATGCCTATGCCGTCGTCTAGGACAGTCAGGATGCGGCGGTCCCCCTCACGTATGGTGGCGATGAAGACTTTTTCTGCCTCGGCGTCACGGGCATTGCGAAGCAGCTCGACTACGGCATCCTCGACATTGCGAATGTCATGTTTTGCTTGGCGTCTCTCAGCTTCCTCAGTGCGCAGCTTGACATAGCCGTTTCCCAGGTTCTCTTCGACGCGCAGATGAGCGCCCCCCGACACTTGCTCGATGAAATCGATTAAGCAGCCATCACCTGCCAGAGCAGGTGCTTGGGCAGTGCCAAGTTCAGAAGCCGCCTGATCCTTGGCAGCTTTGAAGTCAGCGTCCTCGGTGCTGGGTGCCATGGCGTCGGCTTTGTCTGTAGAGTTCTCAACCACTTGTTAACCCGCTTAAATCACTTTAATGTATTTACAAAACATGCCTAGGCAGATACGCAATCAGGCTCCGGCTTGGACTGTCCTGATCCCGTCTTGGACTGTTCTTTCATAAACAAAAAACCACTAATTGCCTTGATCCTTTTTAGCTACTGTAAAGAGGTTATTTATTTTTATCATATAAAGTAATTGAACATCTGTTCAATTACTTCCCTATTGTTAAATGGCACTTATTTGGCATAGTCTTCAGCTCTGCTTTCCCGTATGACCAAAACCTTTATTTGCCCTGGATACTCCATCTCGTCTTCTATCTGCTTGGCTATATCATGCGCCAGCACGACAGCGTCATCATCAGAAATCGAGTTCGGCTCCACCATGACCCGGACCTCGCGCCCAGCTTGCATAGCGTAGGTTTTCTCCACACCATCATAGGCGTTGGCGATGGACTCCAGTTTCTCCAGCCGCTTAATGTAGCTTTCGATCGATTCCCGCCGTGCCCCAGGCCGGGCTGCCGATATAGCGTCAGCTGCTTGCACCAACACTGCTATCACAGTGGACTGGGGAACATCGTCATGATGCGCCTCGATCGCATGGATGATGTCTTGTGACTCGCCGAAGCGACGGGCGAGGTCGGCACCGATCAGGGCGTGTGATCCCTCGATTTCATGGTCGATCGCCTTGCCCAGGTCATGTAGGAGCCCAGCCCGTCTGGCTGGTTGGGGGTCTAGCCCAAGCTCAGATGCCATAACCCCAGCAAGATGGGCTACCTCTAAAGAGTGGCTGAGCACGTTTTGACCATACGAGGTGCGGTACTTCAAACGGCCCAGGGTACGTAGCAGCTCGGCATGCAGGTCATGGATCCCAGCATCAAAGGCAGCCTGGTCACCTGCTTCTTTGACTTGTTGCTCGACATATTCTGTGGCCTTTTTGAAAGTCTCTTCGATGCGTGCTGGATGGATACGCCCATCGGCTATGAGGTTTTCTAGGGTCAAGCGCCCGATTTCCCGGCGTACTGGGTCAAAGCTGGACAAGACAACTACTTCTGGGGTGTCATCGATAATCAAATTGATGCCGGTGATCTGCTCGAATGAGCGGATATTTCGGCCTTCCCGGCCGATGATGCGGCCTTTGACGTCATCAGAAGGGATACTGACCGATGAGACTGTATGCTCGACTGTATGGTCGGCAGCCACACGCTGGATGGCTAGCGAGATTATCTCCCTGGACTTTTTGTCTGCCTCTGACCGTGTCGACTCTTCAGCCTCACGCAAAATCTTGGCTTCTTGCTTGACGACATCGCCTTTGACCCGGTTCAGCAGCTCGTTGCGCGCTTCGTCCATATTCATGCGCGCTATCCGCTCGATGTTTTCTTGGGCTTGGACCTCGACTGCCTCCAGGTCGCGTGACCGACGTTCTAACTGCCCGTTCAAGGATGAAAGCTGGTGCTCCCGGGCATCTAGGGTGTCTACGCGCTTATCGATATTCTCCTCACGCTGGTTTAGGCGGTTCTCTGTGTTTTTAAGCTCCCTCCGAAGCTCGGCAATCTCTTTATCGGCCTCGGTACGCAAGCGATGGGCAACATCCTTCGCTTCGACTAAGGCTTCCTTTTGTAGGGCCTCGGCCCGGTGCTCCGCATCGGCTAGAGTCAGCTCAGCAGCTGCCATTGTGCTTTTTGCGCCTGTGTTAATAACATAGCGGGCGAGGAAAAAACCTAATGCTCCGCCAGATAACATGGCAACTATAGCGATAAGGGGCAGCAGCACGATATCAGGCATAGTACGCGCTCCTTTCAAATAATCGACACCGAAGTAAGTTGTTTTTTCACGTCCAGCAACTTTACAAGCGGTAAACCGGTAATCAGGCACCGAGCCAAAATCAAGCAGTTGAAAACCCATTCAATGCCGAACTACCAGCATAAATATTCATGTCTGGATGCAAGTCCGAAAACCCAAGCCGGACGCGAGCATCCGGCACTATGATCATGTTCCTCGTTGAACCGAGGTATATCTTAAAGCCGTATCGGTTTTGTCAAGCCCCCTCGGATACGGCTTATTGAAGGATCAAAATGCCTTCCGAGTATGGTAGTTTAGTGAGTTTGTATCGTCAAGGCGTGAGTTGAATGGGTGTTTAACTTGATTTGAAACGGTAAATCAAAAAACCACGTCTGTCCTAGCAGCCATAGAGCACAATCAATACAGTGGTTTCATGCGGTTTGAACACAAGTCTATTCACTTGACGAGGCCTCGGTCTTTAAGAGCCCTTATGGTCGACAAGGCGGTTCTTTACGAACTGGGCTTTTCAATCCTGATCATGTTGCCGCGATAGTCCTCCTCGTACTCGGACGGTTCAAGCTCGATACGTAAGTCCAGATCGGCTTCAATCTGTATGACCTCGTTGTAGTCCTCGTATTTGTCAGCCCGGGCAAAAAGCATGTACTGCCCCGGAGCTACTTCAAATGCCGCCACACCGTCGTCGCCAGTGTAGTTTCGGTAGGGACGCAGCATTACCACGGTCCTGCCAGGATATGCCTGGGTGTCTTTGCCCACAACGGCGATATTCACCTTGTACTGCGCTTTCGCCTTGGCACTGAAGCTAAAGCCCTTGATGGCTGCGGCATGCTCGACGGGCTCGACTGAGTCGGCTGGGCCAGCCGTACGGCCTTCTATGTCAAAACCGCCTATATCAAGCCTGGACTCGTCTAAACGGGCTTCCCAAACGTAATTTCCCTCCGCCTGAGGGGCAGCTAGCTCGATTTCAAGCCAATAAAGCGCCACCGACTCTGAAAACACGTCAAAGCTTAATTGCCCAAAGCCCTGAAGCGTGCCCGAATCGTCATAAATGCCGACTCCCAAACCAGCCAACGAGCATGAATGCGCACATTTTGCCCCGACTTTGATGCGAAAAGCACTAGCACATTCGACAGGACTGGCAATGTCCCAGACCGCCAACGAAGTCTTATGTGCTGCTTGCTTGACCGGGGCCTCCTCGGCCCCAGACGCATTTTCAGCCTGAAGCCCCTCGTCTAGGGGCTTCTCCACATTATTTGGCTTATTCATCTGGTATGCCTCCTTCAATTGCCAGCCCAATGCACCGGGGAGGTGTTGTAGGCCTCCCCGGTGGCTAGTGGCTATATGGGCCTGATTCGTTCTTATGTGGAGAAGACCAGGCTAGATGGCTTGCTCTTCTACAATGTGCGTGCCGATGGCATAACCGTTGGAAATGTTCTTCCCGTGCCCATGCATACCCTGCCCTGCCGAGGCCTCGCCTCCACAGTACAGGTGCGGGATCACCTTGCGGTTGAAGTCGAGCACTTGGAACTTGCCGTTGATCAAAACCCCGATCAGCGTGTCGTGATAGGCGTTCGGTACCCAAGCCGCATAGAAGGGAGGGGTAGCGACTTTTACATACGGGTTCTTACGCTTGAAGTCCTCGTCAACACCGGAGTCAACGAACGTGTTGTACCGGTCAATGGTTGCTACAAGGTTCTCACCAGGCATTTTATGCTGTTCATAGAACTTGTTGACCACTTTATCGGCCAAGTCTTCCAAGGTGTCTGCCTTATAGATGTAGCCGTCGTCCCAGTCCACACTCGGCGGGCCGCTCATGTCGAAGTTGCGTTCTTTTGCCCATTCATCGTCAAATATCGCCCAGATCGGCCCAGCCATACGGGTCAGCTCGCCGTCTTCTTCGATAAGCACGCTGCTAAGCACCCTGTCCCAGTACTCAGTGCCGTCAGTGTCCTCGGCAGCATAGCGGTTGCCGATCATGTTGACAAAGACCATTCCGTCTAAAGACACGCGGTCTGGGTCGATGTCGAACCCATAGGAGCGGACTTCAGGGAAGACCGGTGCATCGGCGGTGATGGTCTTATGCCGATAGCCGTACTGGGTGCCGACAGCCCGTGCCTTAGCGACGTTGATGCCTACCTCGGTGGCAGCAATTGTTCCGCCGATCTCGATAATCGCCAGCTCGCCAGAGGCGTCCTGGAAGCTAAAGGGGTCCCCACCGACACCATTGGCGTGCTCAGGGCCATAACGGGGGTCGAACAACGAATGGAACTGCCAATTGCTGGAAGAGCCGCCGGTGGCGATTACCACTCCTTTGTTGGCTTTGACATAAACTGTCTCAGTAGTGTCAATGTTGCCATCCAAGAACTCCTCGAAATCGACCAGGGGCTCAGTCTGGCCCTTCATGATGCGAGGGCTGTAGGCAGCCATGATCCCGACTACGTTGCCACTGCTGGCATCGCGGTAGATCTTATCCATATGATGGTTCATGATGAACTCTACGCCTTTGTCACGAGCACTTTTCTCAATCGGGCGCATCAGGCCAGGCCCTAGGGGGATCGATCCGGTACCCATGGGGTTGACATCCTCCCAGCCAGTCATGTCAGTAGTTACGGTACGGTCTACAGAGTCTGCTCCTTGCCCGCCCCCACGCAGGTTGGGAAGGCCTTGGTTCTTCCAGCCATTCTCCAACATGAACTCAAAAGCATCGGCATGGTAGTTTGCGGCGCCCCTGATAACCTCACGGATGTTTGCCCTGTCACGCGACTGGAAGGGCGCTGTGTGGTCGATGTAGTACTGGTCAGCGGAGTCTTCGACGTTCGCGAGCTTTTGTAGGCTGTTGCCGCCTCCGAGGTGGACATGGCCGCCTGAAGTCATGGCGTGCCCGCCGCAAGCGTAGTTGGCTTCGACGACAATGACCGATGCTCCAAGGTCGCGGGCCCTGATCGCTGCCACAATTCCGACAATGCCCCCACCGACAACAACCACATCGGCTTCGTGCGTCCAGTTAGGCAGTTGCGAGGTACCACCGGAGACCGACCCATCGGACTTGTCGTCATCGTTACAAGCCGCCAGTGTGAAGAGCGCGGCGCTAGACGCACCGAGTGCTGCCCCCTTCAAAAAGTCTCTTCTTGACAATCCATCTTTCGGCATAAATCCTCCTTCTGTCGATAATAAGCCTCTATAACGTGACTTATCCATTTTTTTACCAAAATATAACATGCCATATACATTATCGCATGAATTTCATAAATATCCTAATAAACGCTAGTAAAAAAATACTTGTCGATGCCGTTACTTAAGTGGGCAGCGTTTTATGCTGACTGTGCTGGTCGTGCCTATTGCTGGTTTAAAATGCCCTCTTTATACTTTTTGCCTACTGGCAAAGCTGTAAATTGACTGCAATAATGGGACAGTCCCTTACCCGCTCGCGCCCGAGGAGTAAAAGATGGCATATGGGTTTAACTTGAAGTGTAAAGACTGTGACTATCACATAAGAGCCTTCATCGGCAGGGGGCTTAGGTATTCTCCACAGAATATCTACTACGGGCCGAGAGAGCGTTCTGATCGAAGTAAAGGCCAAGGCTATCTCCAAGTAGAAGGCAAAACGGACAGCAGGGTCTTCCAGTCTGACCAGCCTGCCCTCTTTGCGCTGGTAAACGACAAGGAGATTTCGGAGTTTGCGCAGGTTTTGTTGGATCGGGGCTCAAAGCCCACCGGCAGGTATGGGCAGTCCTTGTACACCTGTCCGAAATGCCACCGTCTCTTTAACCGCTTCCACTTTCAACTTAGGTCGGGCAACGCNTTGTACGAGCCAGATTACTGGTGCCCTGATTGTGACGGTGTTTTAGAGCAAGTCGACTTTGACTATAATGCCCATGAGGTGCAACTGGTTGGGATGACTGACCGTGTCCAGCACCAATGGCGCTGTCCTGAGTGTGGAAGCAGCACCTTGATCCAAGATGGCAGTAGGTTTTTGTGGGGTTAGCAGGCCTTAAGCCAAAGGAGGTGCCCTTTTGACTATCATCATGTCCCATGCTCAAAGGGCGCTACGCCCAAACGGCCTGCCTTTTTTGGGCTAAACCTTCGTAAATCATCTAAGGAAACGCTCCTGGCCATGTTTTAGAAGGTCAGGAGCGTTTTGTTTAAATAATGCTGATGATTATTAATGGTCAAGATTTAGCCTAGTAGGCAACTCCTTGCCATTTCATGGCCTCAGCTACCTTTAAGAACCCAGCGATGTTGGCACCGACAACAAGATTGTCGTCATAGCCATACTCTTTCGCGGCAGCATCGGAATTCTTGAAGATATTTATCATAATCTCATGTAGACGTTCGTCGACCTCGGCAAAGGACCAGGAGAGGCGCATCGAGTTTTGGGTCATTTCGAGCCCACTGGTGGCAACGCCGCCCGCATTAGCAGCTTTGGCCGGGCCAAAGAGTACGTTGTTTTCTTGGATGACAGCAATCGCTTCGGGAGTAGAAGGCATGTTTGCACCTTCGATCACAGCAATGACCCCGTTGGCGATAAGCGACTCGGCTCCAGCCTGGTCAAGCTCGTTTTGCGTAGCACAGGGCAAGGCGATGTCGCAGGCAACTGTCCAAATACCCTCGCTGCCACTATAAAACTCAGAGCCTGGGACCCGGTTTGTATACTCGCTGATACGTCCTCTTTCGACTTCTTTGATCTGCTTTACCACATCAAGGTTTATGCCGTTCTTGTCAACAATGTAGCCCGACGAGTCAGACATGGCTATGACTGTCGCACCCATTTCGAATGCCTTTTCAACCGTATAGATAGCTACGACGCCTGAGCCAGACACAACAGCTGTCTTGCCAGCCATTCTCAGGCCCTGCTTCTTTAGGACTTCTTCAGTAAAGTAGCAAATCCCATACCCTGTTGCCTGGGTACGTACCAGCGAGCCACCTGAGAACAGGCTCTTTCCCGTCAGCACGCCGCTATACTCGTTGCGCAGTCGCTTGAATTGGCCGAACATGTAGCCTACTTCACGAGAGCCAACACCGATATCGCCAGCCGGGACATCGGTATCGGCCCCAATATGCTTTTCAAGCTCTGTCATGTAGGACTGACAGAAGCGCATGATCTCGTTCTCGCTTTTGTCTTTAGGGTCAAAGTCGGAACCGCCTTTGCCGCCACCCATCGGCAGGCCTGTAAGGGAGTTCTTAAAAGTCTGCTCAAAACCTAAGAACTTGATGATCGACGAATTTACCGATGGATGAAAGCGGATGCCTCCCTTATAAGGCCCAATGGCTGAGTTGAATTGCACTCGCCAGCCTCGGTTGACCTGAACTTTTCCAGCGTCATCGACCCAGCTTACACGAAATTGGACCATTCTTTCGGGTTCGGCAATCCTCTCCATGATACCGGCAGCGACGAGATCGGGNCTTTTCTCAAGTACTGGCTCAAGTGACTCGAACACTTCGTGCACTGCCTGCATGAATTCAGGCTCACCGGGATTGCGGGCTTCTACCTCGTTATAAACTTCCTGGATATATGGTGTTTTAAAAGCCATGGGTTTCTCCTCACAAAAAAAATATCGATAGCGCATTATATGCCAAAACAGGCAAATGTTACAGATACGGCTAATATTGAAAGCAAAGGGGACATGGATGATTTCCTGCGCCTGACCCTGCTTTTTTTGGGGAGAAGATCAAGCCTGCATCCCGGGCTTTTGCAGAATACCTGAAGCAGTTTGATTTAAGCTTATTCGCTACCGGGCAGGCGTTTTTGAGGGAGGTCGCAGTTGTGCAGCACATCCTTTGCAACCATAAACGCTATGATACTTACTATTATTACCCATATTGATTGAGCTATTATAAACCCTATTACGCCTAAGCCGGTAGAGCTCAAGATCACACCGCCAATGATGCCAGGCAGTAACAAGATGATTAGCACAAACATAAATAACGCCCCAAAGATACCGATAGTCATTATTACTCCGGTAATACGGAAAGCTGCCAGATCTAAGGCAACGACCATCAAACAGCTAAGCGCATATAGGACGATCATCATCAGAATCACAAGCAAGCTTGCCTTACCGATATAGCCAGCCAGGCAAAAGATCAATAAGCCGTCCACAGCTGATTTTATTAGAACTGAGATATTCAGCCAGACTATCTTTTTTAGAGGGCTTTCGGGTATCAAGAAAATGTAATGAAGATAGATCTCTGTCAGGACTCGCCCTGATAGTACACTGAAAACCTGTATATAAACCGAAATAGCATAAACTACTACCAGCAAACTAGATCCTGTCAGGGCATAATTACCCAGACGGTTCATGAATAAAACGTAGGCAACAACGCCAACCGCTGTGAAAACCGATGAGCTGCCCCATAAGCCAAAGCGGTTCTCGCGAAACACTTCACGCATTTGCTTGCCAAAGATTGCCGATGCCCCAAAACCCCCGACGCCTGTACCGCGGACCCGCACGTTTCTCAAAGACACTGTGTTAAATGGGGTAGATGTGTTTTCAACCTGGTTGCGCCTTAGCTCGTATGCTGTCTCTGCAGCTACTAAGACATCCTCATAGAAATCAGCGTTTCTGGCAAATATCACTGCAACG
>WRNE01000037.1 GCA_009776725.1 Coriobacteriia bacterium | reverse complement strand
ACCCGCCTCGCAGCAGGCGCCCGCCTCCACCCCAAACGAGCCGGCGATCGAGGTCTCCGATGTCTCATATTCCTACTATGACGACGAGGGAAAATCGAACCAAGTGTTCACCAGGGCCTCCCTGCACATCAACCGTAGCGGGCTCTACGTTATAGCCGGCAGCTCGGGATCTGGAAAAAGCACCCTGCTCAAACTCTTGATCTACCTCTACGACCCCGACTCTGGAGAGATCCTGCTCAACGGCTCCACCGCATCGGCCAGAACAGCCCGCGAGCTCGGCTCGTATGTCCCTCAAGAGCCTGAGATGCTAAACGAGGCCTTGCTGTACAACCTGCTACTGTCAAAGAACGCCAATCCCGACCGCTTCGAGCTGACCAGGCAGCTGGCAAAATACCTACTGGTCAACGAGATGATCGAGTCGCTCCCACTAGGCTATGAGACCCCGATATCAGAAATCGCCGGCTTTTCGGGAGGCGAGAAAAAGCGCCTCGCCTTGATCCGCGCCATATTGAACGACACCCCTGTCCTGCTGCTTGACGAGATAACTTCCGGACTCGACGCAGTCAGTGCCGAAAGGGTGATCTCCCTGCTTCTACGTTTGTCTGTGGATAAGACCATAATCGTAGCCACACATGACGAGCGTTTGATGGATCGGGCAAATTATGTATACGAAATACAAAATGGGGAAATTGTTGGCATTGATAACAATTTGAACGACCGGTAATGTATATAATACCCGCAAGGGAGATAAACGGAGACTAGCAAGAAAATGGGAGGAAATATGAGGTTTATCAAAAAGCCAGTTGTAAAGTCGTCAGCAGGGTTTTGTTTTTGCTGCCTGCCCTTGAACAAGAAATTGTATGGCGGTAAGAACTCTTGTGTCGGCTGTTCGCAGGATTGCCATGTCTATACTGTGAACACTGTGACTACAACCACCAAGTAATCATCATCATGTAAACCCTTTCAAACAAAACCCTCTCGAAACGCGAAACCGAGAGGGTTTTGCCTGATGGTGTGCTGTTGCGGTGGGATGTTGATGCGGTTTAGCCCTACAGTTGAAATGCTTAAAACAGTGTTTTCGTTCAATGCACTTTATAGGCCTATGAAGACTAATCGGATTCAAGCCGCTTTAACGATTTGTAGTTAAAAAAAGTATCAGAATACAATTGCACTAAGGGAGGAAACTATGAAGTTTATCAAAGAACCAGTTGTGAAGTCGTCTGCGGGATTTTGCTTTTGCTGCATACCTTTGAACAAGAAGGTTTACGGCGGCAAGAACACTTGCCCTGGTTGTTCGCAAGACTGTCATGTCTATACCGTGAACACCATAACCACAACAAAACCAGGTAATAATGGTGTAAATAATAATGGAAACGGCAACGGCAACAATGGAGTCATCTTTCCAATCAACTAATTGGTAAGAGTCCTATAGCTGTTGCATGCTCTAAATGATTACTTGTTGGCCACCACTGTAACAACAACGAACTATTGAATATCTTTTGATAACAATGAGTCTAAGCACACCTTAAAAGAACAGCTTGCTTTTATGCAGGCTGTTCTTGGCTTAACAAACGCAATTCATACTCTGGAGAAGCCCATGACAACGTTTCTAGACCTGAAAGACATCATCCAAGCCGAAGTCGATGATTTAAATGCCTCACATCCAAGAATGGCAGCAAATTTTACCCAAAGCCGCCTCGAGGGAGTCAACTGCGACTACCGCTTGGATGATACAGACATCGCTTCAAACAGCTTGACGGTATTTCATGAGGACAAGAGTAATCGAAGCCTTTTAGCGGTTTCCACAATCATCTTTATTGATCAATCAATTAAAGACTATTTCCCCATCTTACGCCTTGACCAAGGCAATCTCTTCAGTGCCGGTGTTGACGAGATTTTACATATACCGGCAGTTATGGTCGGATACACAGAGACGCTTACCCCTAATCTGGCTCTTCGCGTATTGTCTGTGCGTTGGTTTCATCGCCTTCTCCAACGATGCCAGGCCCTAGACACCGATTTCTACATAGAAGTCACCGGCCAATATGACGGAGGGGAGATCAATGGGCTGGAAGGCTTGATCGGCAGTGTAAACCCTCAAAGCACAGGTGTTCTAACCATGGCCCGCCTGCTCAAAATGGAAAGGGTCGAAGGCTACTTTGAATTCAATACCTTCGGTCCCCTTTACAGAAAAGCGCGGGCATGACCTTCTCCACATTTAATGGATAACCTGTTGTTTATGCAAATCGTTGAAACCATGCGCCGGGTTTGATCCCATTATCTTACTAGTTATATAGCCTCTTGCGAACCAAGTGCTCCAGAATTGCGATAGGGTGCAATTTTTTCACTGCTCAAAAATGAGCTAAAATGCAAAAGCCCAGGTCAGAAAATTGCTTACTTTTAGTAGCGTATGTTTTTACCGATTTTTCCCCCGCCAAAATTGCGCCTTATCGTCAATTTCTAGCACATAGCTATATCTTATATTGTTTTGCTAGCATTTCAAGGAGCTCCATGGGGCTGTCGTCAGGTGGGTTTGGCTGGTTTGGCTCCTACCTTCCCTTAGCAAGCTTCGCGGCTAGCTCTTCTCCCGATAATTGAGTCTCCTCGAACACCTGGTCGGAGTCTAAGCCAAAAGCACTGTGCAAGGACTGCATCGCATCATCGGCCCGATCGGCATTGATCACAACGCTGATTCTGATGCTGGAAGTCGAAATCATCTCGATGTTAATGGCCTGACCAGCCAAAACGCGAAACATTTGCGCCGCAATGCCCGGATTGCTGCGCATTCCGGCCCCGACTATCGAGACCTTGGCGATGTTCGCATCGGTGATAAAGCCGCGGATGCCCAAGTCGATGACAAGCTCGTTCATGACCGGCTCAAGGCGGACCAGCTCTGTGCTTGGAACGGTAAAGCTGATGTCAGTGGTCCCNCCTTCAGAGATGTTTTGGACGATCATGTCGATATTGATGCCGGCTTCAGCGATCTTGCCAAAAACCTCAGCNGCGACTCCCACGCGGTCAGGGACCCCACGNACGGTGATCTTTGACTCCGAGCGGTCNCAGGCGACTCCGGTGATGAGGGCTTCTTCCATGTTTCCTTCCTCCCTTACTAAGGTGCCTAAAGTGTTGTTGAATGCGTTTCGGCAAAGGATTTGTACCCCGAAGTTTCGTGCTACCTCGACAGCGCGTGACTGCAGTACCCCTGATCCCGATGCCGCCAATTCCAGCATTTCCTCGTAGCTTATCTCGTTCAGCTTATGCGCTTTTGGCACGATCCGCGGGTCAGCGCTGTACACCCCGTCGACGTCGGTGTAGATCTCGCAAATGTCTGCCTTGATGGCGGCAGCTACTGCCACAGCTGTCGTGTCCGAGCCTCCTCGGCCGAGAGTGGTGACGTCTCCATCAGGGGTTATTCCCTGGAACCCGGCAATGACGACTACTCGCCCATCGTCCAGCTCTCTGAGGATCCGCTCGGCGTTTATCTCGGCAATCTGGGCTTTGGAGAAGACCGTGGTTGTGACAATGCCTGCTTGTCCGCCTGACAAAGAGACAGCAGGAACGCCCAATGCGTCGACAGCCATCGCCAATACCGCCATGCTGACCTGCTCCCCTGTGGCTAAGAGGTTGTCTACCTCTCGGGAGGGCGGATTCGAGTTGACGCTGTTGGCCAAGGCGAGCAAGTCGTCGGTAGTCTTGCCCATCGCAGAGACCACGGTTACCACCCGATGCCCCTGCTTGTGGTAATTGACAAGGCGCTTGGCGACGTTAAGCATACGCTCGGGAGTAGCTACGGATGTTCCGCCAAATTTAGCCACGATGGTCTGTTTGACCGTGTTGTCGTTGTCGGCCATGGTCAGTGCCAGCGGCTCAATAACAGTGCTGGCCTCTAAGTTAGGCGCTTCTTGGTTTGCAGACATAAACCCTTCCTCTACTGGACGATTGACCCGAGAAAATTCAAGGCACCGATTAACTGGGTACTTGATGCCTCGCTAGCATAAAGCCTCAACCTCCATATTGCCTTGGTGACAGCTTCGTCAAATATCCCATCAAAGCTTAAGCTGCTGGTCTCACCGGTGAAAGGGTTTCTCCACATAAGGTTTTCCTGGTTGTCAAAATCCGAGTACTCCCCAACATCGGCCCGATGAGAGATCGCCTGTAGCTTCGAATGCTTGCGAAACAGCCGCTCAAAGCTGCCAAAAAGGCTGCGGTTTGCTCCACTTGGCGAATATAGCAGGTTGTAGGCAAGGCGCATATCATAATAACTGCGGTAGTATGAGTAGTTGTGGATAGGCAGGTTAAAGACCAGTGTGGCAACACGGGCGTAAGCCTGGCTGATAATGCGGACTGTCTCGTTGCTTACGGAGTTGACCTCAGACATCGGCCGATAGGTTCTTATGGTCCTCCCGGTTTGCCTATATAGCATACTAGCGTCTAAGTCGCTTTCGATCTGGGCATGGACCTCTCCGCGCGCGTCTTGGTCAAGCCCAGGCACCCCTGCCGAGCAGATTTCTCTTTCGTAATAGATGACAAAAGGATGGGCCTCGCTGTCTAGGGTAAAGTGGCAAAGCCAGCCCTGCAAATAAGCGTCTAAGACCTTTTGGTGCTCGGCTGGTGCTTCTATGACCAACTGGCGAAAAGCTTCGAAGCTTTTTGCTACACGAGTGTTGTGCATGACTGTGCCCAAGCGATGGATCCGAGCTAGCTGCAAGTCGAATACCGCAAAAAACAAAGGGTCGGGGCCCTGGCAGCCAAGCAGGAAGGCCTCAGTCTCAGCATCGCCAAAAGGCTTTGGCAAAGCATAGCCACCAAGGACTGCTTGTCCGAATAAATGATGCGCTATCAATGCAGGCATATAGGCGTTCTCCCTCAAAAAACTGCTCGACTGACTGACAGTCCCCCAAAGCCCACGCATGCTATACCCAAATGCACATGCCTAGGCCAAAGGCTGTACGAAATTCATAGTATGCATTCTATCAGCATTTATACATGAGGTTTTGCCAAGCTTCGTTTGGAAATTCTTGTGACCATAGTTAAAATGTCTCTAAACGCTTATCATTTATTTGGAGTAAGCAATGCTTGTTTTTCTCATCCCCATCCTTGCCCTGGTCGCCCAGCTTGTTATATTTGTCTTTGTCTGCCGGACCAATGTACGCAATGCCAGAATGCGCAACCGAAGTGGCCTTGTAGCCGTTTGCTATACCTTCGTTTTGTGGATCGGCCTCGGGCTTTGTTCTGCCTGCTTGTTCAAAGCGGCATTTGACCCTGGCGATGCCTTTCTATCCGAGCTATTCACTAATATGCTAGCTGTTTTCATCGCCCATATTAGCGCCTTGATTGGGGCTTTTGCTTCTCGCCTGCTCTCGAAGCAGGGTTATCCAGTCATGCTTGAAAAAAACAATTTGACCCCCGAGCAGACTGCGATGCTACGGCAATCACCGACAATTGCCTCCCCCTGTTCGGTAACTGTAGCCCTTCAAAATGTCGGGCCGAGCGAGCCGCCTGCCTTCGTCCAGCTAAATGGGCAATTTATTGGACAGTTAAGGCCCAATCAGCCGATTACTGCTGAGACACAGAGCCTGATAAACATCGTCACTGCAGGCAACAGCGACGTTGGCACATATAAAAACAACNTCACTTTTGAGGCTCTGCCAGGCGGGCACGCCTTNCTCTTCCTCAGCGCTCAGCAGTTTCTGCCTGATCAGACGGTCATTTTGCCTTATTAGTCGGTTTTTGCACACCTTTACTTCGCTGACCTGCTATTTGATTATGTGGAGAAAACCACGCTTGCCCGAAAGGTATGACCAGCTTTAAGAATACAACTGGCTGCTACTCCATATTGGTAGGGCAGCAGCCAAGCCTGATACCGGAAAATGTCATAACTGGTAAGACGCTTTGCGCACGCCTCTATTTTCTAGATATATAACGTAATACTATGATAATAATAGCCAAGACCAAACTAGCAAATAAAACGATCAATAGTGTTTCGACAACGCCGAAACCTATCATTTTAGTTATAGGCATGTAAACTCCCCACAAACTTTTAAACTTAAAAGGCAATAAACCGGTCGTGTCATCAGCTTCCTTAAAACACTATACCATGACACCCATGTATACCATAGACTTATTCACAGCTAGCATATTTTGGTTCGCAACATTACTTGACGCATATCGATTGTAGATTATGACAGCGCTTCTGTAACAAGTCTGACCGAATGCAGTTATGACGTACGGCTTCGAGCCAAATTCTCTTGTTGTTTAGAATTTACCTCTTGACGTTTATTACGTCTTCCGTTACAGTTGCAGTAATAAGTTTGTGGTATTGTAGCCGTGCTACTGGCTTAGGAGGTTACGACATAGCGGACAGTTTTGAGCATAGCGCATTGACTGAAGGGGTGTATTTCATTCTGCTTTCGATGCTTAGGCCACGACATGGTTATGCAGTTATGCAATACATCGGGAGATTGACGCAAGGCCGAGTCGTGCTTGGGGCAGGAACCCTTTATGGCGCAATCAACACCCTTGTGCAGAAGCAATGGATTCGTGCAGCAAGCGAAGACAAGGATTCCCGCAAGAAGGAGTATGTAATCACTGATTTAGGCAAGGAAGTATTGCATTTCGAGATGGCACGGTTAGAGGAACTGCTCGTTATTGGCAAAGGCGAGCTGGAAGATGCGCCAGGAGGCGAGCTGGAAGATGCGCCAGAAGGCGCGCCAGGAGGCGCGCTGGAAAGCGAGCTGGAAGGCGATCTGGGAGGCTAGCTGGGAGGTGTGCAACCATGCAAGTGAAACAATGGAAGCTGTTCTTAGACTTCGAAAAGGAAGAGGACTGGCTCAACAATCAGGCTGCCAGGGGACTGGCAATGAAACACTACACTTTTAGACGCTATACGTTTGAGGAATGCGAACCTGGCGAATATATCTATCGGATCGAATTGTTAAAAGACAGCGTTACCAGCTCCGATAACGCAAAGTACCTGCAGTTTGTCGAGGAGAGCGGCGTGGAGCATGTTGACTCCTACCTGAACTGGGCCTATTTCCGAAAAGCAGCCGCCGAGGGGCCTTTCGATCTCTACACCGATTTAGAGTCGCGCATCGCCCATTACCAGAGGATTATCCGGCTTTTCCTGCTGATGGTGCCGCTGATGCTCGTGGGGTTTTTTTCTCAACTCATCTTAATCATCGATTTTGTGGAAAGCGGTTTTCAAGAAATCACCGCTCGTATGTTCGTTTTCAGCCCGCTCATACCATTGGTTGTCGTAGCTGTATTGCTATATGGCAGGGTTCTGCCTCGGCTGCTGAAGAAGGTCAAACTGATGAAACGCGAACAGGATATCAGGGAGTAAGACCCGCGCACTAGTCTCAAACGGGTCTACCGAAGGCTATAAGTCTTGTCTTGGACTCAAAGAAAGGCGGCAAAAATGTTCAAATATGAAAGCGTGATCCTCGATGCATCTAGCTTTATAAAAGGCAGGCTCGGCACCAAGGACATCTCGATTCTCGACGAGGCTATCAACAAGCGCGNNGCCGACGGCTGGGAGCTTGTCACATACTCTTACTCGGTTGCGGGATATGCCCAATTCCTGTTGACCTTTAAAAAAGAGCAATGAGCACCGCATAAAAAGGGAGCAGATTTGACGAATACGCATTTCATTCATGTGGAGAAACCCACGTGCTTTTATCCCTATAATTAACCCTTGTACAGCAAACTGGCAAAGCAGCTGTTTGACGNCCCTCGCGCGGTGACGGCCCTCGCGCNGTGACGGCCCTCGCGCGGTGACGGCCCTCGCGCCGTGACGGCCCTAGCGCTGTACAAGCAAGGCGGAAGCTTACAAGAATGGAGCACACATGCCCTCCCGAATGGACAAGCGTGAATGGAGCTGGGTACTTTACGATGTCGGTAATTCTGCATTTGTGATGCTTTCGACAGCAATAGCACCAATTTACTTCGGGTCCTTGCTCAGCGAAGGCTCGTCGGTGGTAGTGGGGTGGGGCTATGCTGAGACTATAGTATCGTTAATTGTTGCTTTACTGATGCCTCTGTTAGGTTCACTAGCCGACTTTCGGGGGGCGAAGAAGCGCTTTTTTATCGGGTCGGCTGGGACAGGAATCGTTGCCTGCTCGGCTTTGTCCCTGGCAACAGCGAGCTATAGTTTTTTGATCGTCTACATAATTGCCGCAGTCGGCTTGAATACTTCAATGGTTTTCTACGACGGTTTTTTGATCGACGCCACTACTGAGGAGAACTACGACTCAGTCAGCGCAAAGGGCTTTGCCTGGGGCTACATCGGCTCGCTGGTTCCCTTTTTGACCTGCATTGCCTTGATTTTTAACGCCGAAGGTCTTGGTTTGAGCACAGTCTTTGCGACGCGTTTGTCCTTTGTCATAACCGCCTTGTGGTGGGCTGGTTTTACTGTGCCCCTGCTGCGGAATGTCCAGCAAACACATTTCAAGGAACGGGTTGGCAGCGTTTTCTCGCAAACGTTTGCCGGGCTTGGCGCTACTGTCAGGTCGATAGCCGCAAACCGCGGCTTGCGCTATTTCATGCTGGCCTTCTTTTGCTATATCGATGGCGTGCATACGATTATCAAGATGGCGACCAGCTTTGGGACCGACCTGGGAATCGACTCGACTCAATTAGTCCTTGCCTTGGTGGTGACCCAGCTAGTCGCTTTCCCCGCAGCCTTGGTCTATGGGAGGCTTGCGCGCTCGGTCCCGTCCCGGTCGATGTTGATGGTGTCCTCGGCCGCCTATGCCATAATCACGCTGTATGCGGCTTTCTTCCTTGCCAGCGCACGGGAGTTTTGGATTTTAGCGGTGGCGGTCGGTTTGTTCCAAGGTGGGATTCAGGCATTGTCCCGTTCTTACTTCGGCAAGCTGATCCCAGATAAGTCACATGCCAACGAATACTATGGGTTCTTTGATATTCTGGGAAAGTATGCAGCTATTATCGGAACCTTGTTAATGAGCGTTTTTACGCAGCTAACCGGCAACACCAGTATCGGCATCCTCTCGATCACCACCCTGTTTGTTCTAGGAATCGTCTTTCTAGCCCTCATGCCCAAAGAGGCCAACGATGTCATGGCTTTGAAAGAGGATTTGAAAGGGCAAAGCTAAAAAATAGCAGTTCGCAGCACTAGTCCCGTGGTGAAAGCGAGGGTATCGCAACGATAAAGCAGGCTCCCCCGCCTGGCAGGTTGACTGCCTCGACAGTCCCATCGAGGGCCGAGACAATGGTCTTGACGATCGTCAGCCCTAAGCCGGTGCCGCCTGTAGTTCGAGCACGTGACCGGTCGCCCCGATAAAAACGGTCAAACAGCCTTGCTGGGTCAACATCCCCGAAACCGGGGCCGTCGTCAGAGACGGTGATCACGGAGTGCCCTCGGATCCCAGAGAGCTCGATATGCACGTGGCCGTCCTCCCCTACATGGCGGGAGGCATTGTCTAGCAAATTGACGACTACCTGCTGCAAGCGATCGGGGTCTCCAAGGACGTCAGGGGCTTCTCCAGAGGTAGAGACATTGACGATCCGTTCTTCAAAGAGCGGTTCTAGCAGGTCGATCGCATTTCCCACAACATCAGAAAGGTTGACTCGTTTAAGGACGATCTCGCCATCTCCTTCAATACGTTGGAGAGTGATAAGGTCAGCAGCCAAGCGGGTCAAACGCTCCGACTCGCGGATGATGTTCTCACAGAAACGCACTCGGTCGTCATAAGGTATCTCCTCGTCCAGCATCGTCTCGGCGGCTCCTCTGATTGCAGTCAGGGGAGTGCGGATCTCATGTGAGACATCGGAGACGAACTGTCCTTGACGATGGCTTTCGGCTACCAACTCGGCCATTGTCGAGCGCACCCGGGCTCCTAGCATGTCCAGCGAGCTTGCCAACGAGATTATCACCCGTGGGGTAAAACGCCGTTGAATCCCTTCTTCCTCGAAGCGCACGGTGTAATCGCCTTGGGCCAGTTTCTGGACCTTGTTCTGCAGTTCGTTCAAGGGGTGAAGCAAGACGCTGACCAAAGCCGAGGTCGCTAAAAAGACGCCCAGCGAGGCGAGGATGGCAAAAACAGGCAGCATCTGGGCCTTGCCCGGCTCGGCTATCAAAAAGAACCCCAGCGCCAACACAGCAATCAATGTCGCTAGGGCTGAGACTGCTGCGATCGCTATACGGATATTACGATATGACATGGGCCTGGAAGTCGATCATTCGTTTCTTGTGACAGTCATCATCAAGCTTTGACGCAGCCGGCTTAAGTTACCTTGAAGCGATAGCCGTAGCCGCGGACCGTCTCGACCAAGGTCGGATCGATCTGTGATGCTAGCAGCTTGTCGCGCAACCGTTTGACATGGGTGTCGACAGTCTTCGTCTCGACTAAGTATTCCCAACCCCAAGCATCCCGCAAAAGCTGGTCGCGGGACAAGACCTTGCCGGCATTACGCATCAAGGAGGCCAACAGTTCGAACTCGCGCGGAGTCAAGTCGATCGGCCCATGCGTCCCCATAGCCATATGGGTGCTCTCATCCAAAGTTATCCCAGACACCTCGATCACTTCGTCATATTCATCGCCAGCCGTCTCCGATGTCGAGGCCCGGCGCAGCAAGGCCTTTACACGAGCCAAGAGCTCCCGCACCCCAAAGGGCTTTGCCAAGTAGTCGTCTCCGCCGATCTCCAGCCCAACGACCTTGTCTAGCTCTGTATCGCGAGCCGATAAAAATAACACTGGCACACTGCTCGTAGCCCGAAGCCTCCGCACCACCTCGTAACCGTCTAGGTTCGGCAGCATGACATCAAGGACAATCAAATCGTAGCTCGCAGACGTTGCCATCGTCAGCGCGGTCGCACCGTCGGCTGCCACATCGACTTCATAACCTTCTTTTTTTAGGTTGTAGCGCACAAATTCCGTAATGGACGACTCATCGTCTACCACCAGGATACGGATATTGGTCTCGTTCATAATGCTACTGACCTCCTCAATCTTCTTGACATAGATCATATCATGTCTACGCCCGTTCTCAAACCTGGCATTGTTGTTGAGTCACTATTGATTAAGCATACGCTAAAATGTTCGCACATTCATTCTAAATTAGGGAGAAGACCATGCTTTTAGCAATAGATGTTGGCAATACCCAGACTTGCCTAGGCCTATACGACGGTGATGAGAAACTGGCTTCATGGCGAATCACGACTGTCAATACCGACACTGCCGATGAACTGGTTGTAAAAATAAAAAGCCTGCTGACCATGGACAGCCTGTCCCCGTCCTTTATCACCGATATAGCCATATCGTCCGTGGTGCCAGCAGTCACCGAACACTGGCGTCGGGCTGGGGAGCGCTGCATCAACCGGGCGCCGATGGTCCTTGGCTACCCTGTCTTCAAAGACTATGTGAAGATCGACTACCCCAACCCAGAAGAAATCGGAGCCGACAGGATCGCTGTGGCTGTCGCCGCCATCGACATTTACGGGGCCCCGGTAGTCGTGGTCGATTTTGGCACAGCCTCAAACATCGAAGTCATTGACAACAGCGGCGCCTTCATCGGCGGCATCATCTGCCCCGGGCTGGCCACCTCGGCTGATGCGCTTTTTGCCAAAGCGGCCAAACTGTCCAGCATCTCGATCGAGGTCCCTCCCTCTGTCGTTGGCAAGAACACCGCCGATGCTGTACGCAGCGGGCTGACCTTCGGCGAGATCGACCGCATCGACGGCTTGATCCAGCGCGTCTTCGACGAGCTTGGCTACACCGCTCCGGTTGTCGCTACCGGCGGGCTCTCCCCCCGGGTCTCCGGACTGTCCAAAACGATCGATTTTGTCAATGACGACCTGACGCTGATCGGGCTGCGTATCATCTACGACCAGGTCAATAAAAGGGACTAATAATGTGGATAAGCCCGTGCCCGACCAGAACGGTTATGTGGAGGTTTAAAGCCTGTGCCAACCTCTTATCCCCTCTAGGGGAACTGGGCACTGGGCACCGGATATCGGTGTGCTTATCCCTATACACGTTCTTTAAGGCTAAGTGTTGCAGATTGACGGTTGTCCGCAATTTTTTCGCCGCTTAAAAATGCTGTTTTTTAAAAGCCCAGGTCAGAAAATTGCTTAGCCTTAGTAACATAATTTTTTACCCGTCAGAATTGCAGACTACCGTCAATCTGCAGCAAGCCAACCCTAGCCTGCCGTCTGCACCCCCTATTTGGGGATGTTTTAGAACCACTCGCCGAATCTTTTAATGTAGTAGACCTTGAGCAGCTGGGTCGATAGGCAATAGGCTATCAAAACGACAATCAACCAGGGCACAAAGCTCAACGGCAGCACAGCCATGTCCAGTCCAATGGCAAAGGTCGAAAAGCCGATGAACAAGACCAGAAGGGAAGCCAAAGCTGTTGAGGCCAAAAGCGGCAGAGCGGCATTGCTCTGCATAAACGGGACTTTGGCTGTGCGGATCATATGAATCACAGCTACTTGCGAAAGCGTTCCAAACACGAACCAGCCAGCTTGAAAGACAGGCGCCTGCTCGATCGAGTTTGCACCAATCACGAACCAGAGGACAAGAAAGGTCAAAATATCGAATATCGAGCTCAGCGGGCCCATCAAAGCCATAAAAACACTGATCGAACGCGTGTCCCACCGCCTCGGTTGAAGCAGGTAGTCATCATCCACCCGGTCAAAAGGCATTCCCATTTGGGAGAGGTCGCAGATCAGGTTCTGGGTCAGAATCTGCACCGGCAACATCGGCAAAAAAGGCAAAAAGACCGATGCGACAATCACCGAGAACATGTTGCCGAAGTTTCCACTGGCAGCCATTTTGATATAGCGGACAATATTGCCAAAAGTGCGCCGGCCTTCAAGCACTCCTTCCTCGAGTACCATTAAGTCCTTTTTGAGCAGAATGATATCAGCGGTCTCTTTGGCGATGTCGACTGCATTGTCCACCGAAATGCCGACATCGGCCTGATGCAAGGGAGGCGCATCGTTGATCCCGTCTCCCAAGTACCCGACAGTGTGCCCGATGTCTTGGAGGGTCTTGACTACCCGCTCTTTTTGGGCAGGCGATAATTTGGAGAAAAGCTGGCACTGGCGCACAGCGTCTTGAAGCGCCTCATCGTCCATGTTCTCGACATCGACGCCTGTGAGCCGGACAGTGGTATCGATACCGACGCTTGCACACACATTGACAGCAACGCCTTCGCTGTCCCCAGTCAGCACGATTGTGCGTACCCCATGGTCGGCCAGTGCAGTTATTGCGGCAGCTGCACTTGGCTTGGGTGGGTCGAGGAATCCCACAAAGCCGAGCAGCACCATATCGCACTCGTCTTCAATAGAAAAGTACTCTGCGCCCGGGACTTCGTTTTTTTGGGCAACGGCCAGCATCCGCAAGCCTGCCGAGTTATGCCTGTTGTATATCTCCATGGCCTGCTCACGGGCGCTTTCGCTTAAGGGCTTGACTACTCCGTCCATATCGGCAAAGGAGCAGATCTCCATGATCTCCTCGACTGCGCCTTTGGTGATCAGCTGGCGTTTGCCGCTCTCGTCCTCTAGGACCACGCTCATCCGGCGCCGGGTGAAGTCGAAGGGTATCTCGTCGACTCGATGGTAAAGGGCTGGCAGGGTCCCGAGCCCTTCGTCTTGGGCACGGTTGATGATCGCCAGGTCAATTAGGTTCTTCAAGCCTGTTTGAAAATAGCTGTTCAGATAGGAATGGCGCAATATGCGACGGTCGTCTTCGCCAAACAGGTTCATGTAGCGTTCCAACACGATCATGTCTTCTGTGAGCGTGCCTGTCTTATCGGTACACAACACGTCCATTTCACCAAAAGCCTGAATAGCCCCTAAAGCCTTGATAATCACAGATCTGCGGGACATCGTAACAGCCCCTTTGGCCAGCGTCGACGTCATAATCACTGGCAGCATCTCAGGCGTTAGGCCAACAGCTATGCTTACTGCAAAGAGAAAAGCCTGCCCCCAGTCCCCCTTGTTCACGCCGTTAATGACCATTACTACAGGCACCATGACTATCATGAAACGAAGCAAGAGGCTGCTAACCGCGTCGACCCCACGCTCGAAGCTGTTCTTGGCACGGTCGCCTGACAGCGTCTCGGCCATAGAGCCGATATAGGTATGGTTGTTGGTGGCTAAGGCGACTCCGACTGCAACCCCACTGATCACATTTGTTCCCATGAAACCGAGGTTGGGCAAGTCCGTCAGCGAAAGGCTGGCGATATCGGCTACGTCCGCGTCTTCGATGTCTGCGGTCTTCTCCACAGGATTAGACTCCCCGGTCAGGGAGGCTTGGGCGATAAAGGCGTCCTTGGAGCTAAGGAAGCGCAGATCCGCCGGCAGCATGTCCCCTGCTGCCAAACGCACGATGTCTCCCGGCACGATCTCTTCGATCGGAATCTCGTGAAAGTCATCGTCGCGAAAGACATTGGCAGTGTTGGAGATCATTTTGGACAGTTTCTCAGCCGCCGCATTGGATCTTTGGTTCTGGATAAAAGCAACTCCGCTGGAAACAATAATCAAAGACAGGATAATGCTGATCGTTGTCCAGTCAGGGACTGGGGAGGCGATCACGTCAGTAAAGAATGTAATAGCCGCAATCACCAGCAATACCAGGTTGAAGGGGTTGATGCTTGAATTTATGAGGCGTGTAAGTGTCGTGTTCTTGGTGCCAACGACGATGACGTTCGGGCCGTATTCTTCTTGCCGGGCGGCAATCTCTTCAGACTTTAGCCCCTCGCTGGAAGTCATCAGCTCCAAAAACAGCTCGTCAATGGGAATCTCGGCGTAGCGTCTCAGCTTCAGTTCTATCTCATTGCGTCTTTCGACGTCTTTTCGGTTATTCCTAAATATCAACGGAATCACCTCCTTTTATTTCATACTTCTGGATAAAAACTTGCCTTGGGCTTTTATCCTTTGAAGACGAACAGGCAGGAAGGTGTCGGTACCTGTGGTTTGCACATCAAACGCTTCTATAAAAACACTTCTGTCTGATTTTCAGTATAAACGCGTTAAATATGATTAGCCACAAAAAAACCACCTCGGCAGGCGGCTTCACTCAAGAACGCTGATGTGTGTGAGACTTCCGGACAAATCCACACATTATAGAGCAGCTCGGGTGAGACGCTCGCCGTTTGCCTGTTCAAACAGCAAAGGATCGGTACTAGATAATCGACTTCGACTGTCACCGTCCACAGTCCCACCTCCTTACTCGTTTTGCTGACTTCTCGCGCTTTTTCGCGCCGTACACACACAGTTGAAGCTGGCCGACAGGCCAGGCCACGCCGCCTAGACGCTCGGCGGGCCCTTTGATGCCCCGCCTTGTTAAATAAGCCAGGCCAGCCTATGCCCGTAACAATATGGCATTGGGCACTTGCTTTGTCAATGTGTTTTTCATTACAAAGCCTGCTGTGCCTCTAATGCAGCCTAGCAGCTTCGACCTATAAAAACGAAATCGGCCCAAGCGGCCTTAAGCTTGCCAGGACAAATATAAAGCTCAGGCCTTCGAGGTCGACGATAAACTAGCCAATCCGGATTTTAAGGGGATCATAACCAGCTTCGCGATCTCGAAATCAATCATACTGTGGACAACAGTGCCTAAGCCTACCAATAAGAGTACGGACAAGACAAAGCCTTTTTGGTAGTACATGGCACTGACGTTCCCGCCAAAATAAAAGACGGTAACGACTAGCAGCTCGCAGAATGCATGGATCAGGCCGATAGCCAGTGAGAACAGCCGGATTTTTACCCCGGTCCGTGACTCCTCGGAGATCTTGCGCAGCCACAAAGCGCCGATTGTGGCAAACACCAGATGGCTCGCAGCCCGAAACACGATCACAATTGGAAAGCCGCCCAAAAAGAAGCCGATTGTCGTGCCGACAGCTACTGCAGCAGCCATCCCTGGGGATATGAACATCGCAATAAAGATAGTCACATGACTGGCCAGGGTAAACGAGGCCGGTTCCAGCACGATCTTAAAAGGAGACAGCATGGGGATCACGATCCCAATGGCGATCAACAGTCCTGACACAGTAAGTTTGAGTATTGAGTTGCTGTTCATGATACCTCCGAACAGGGTAGGCGTTCTTTACGTATAGCCACTTTGGGTTTTGAAAACCCCAGCGTATTTTTACCAATCCTGTGCCAATTCTCTGTACAGGATCAAAATGACATAATGCAAGCAAATATATACTATTATGGTCATGTAATCAAAGGTTTTTCAAGGATTGACCAAAGTTCAAAGCAAAACGGCCGGCTCGGCTGTCTCTTAAACCAAACAAGCAGGAGGATTATGCTCGTCGGAGTATTGGCAGACACCCACCACCAGCTGCCTAAGGCTGTTTTTCAGATATTTGCAGATTGCGACCTGATCCTGCATGCAGGCGATATCGGCACGCCACAGATAATCCAAGAGCTTTCAGCTATCGCGCCTGTCTATGCCGTCTTGGGCAACATTGACTCCCAAAAAGACTACCCGGGCCTAAGCAGCGATTATCTTGTGACACTAGCCGGCCAGGCAGTCTACATGACACACACGCCGACTGCTGCTGAGCATTATCTACGCCAGGCGACAGGACAGGGCGGTGCTCCACGCCTCCCAGAGATCTGCATCCACGGCCACACACATCAGGCCCGTAACGAATTGCTCTACAATGTGCACATTGTCAACCCCGGCAGCACGACAAGCCCCAAACCAGGGCACCAGCCTTCGGTGGCCCTGCTTACCCTAACGCCTGGCTCGCTGGAGAAAGTCACGTTCCATGCGCTAGCATGAGACAGGCAATACAAATCAAAACAGGAGCATGCCATGCCTAAAACCCCTGCCGCTTGGTATAGCGATCCCATAAAAGGGCCTGCTCACCTCCGTTATTGGGACGGCACCCAATGGACGAGCTACCTTTTTGAGACAGATAGCCTGGCTTTGGAGGCAAAGCCTGGCAACCCGCCGCAAAAAACGCTTCTTGGCCGCGGTTCTTTGGCCTGCGCGCTAGCCGGTGCCTCTATCAACATCCTTACAGTGATCTACGTGCTACAAAACATCTGGGGCTTATGGTTCTCGATCCATCTACCGCCATATACTCCCCTTTTGCTCATCCTCTTCCTGTTTGCCAGTATAGCAGCGGTAGCCCTGGGGGCTCTCAGCCTCACCCAAAAGCCTGGCTTTGCTGGAATCATGGGTTTTACCGTCGGCATTCTCAACCTTAGCGGGTCGCCAACGGTTGTCTACCTCTTGTTGGTCGCGAGCTTCATGCTTTCAACTTGAGTTTGCAGGTCTCGGTCCCATGGGCTTCTCCCCCTGAAAGCCCATTATGTGGAGAAGACCTGGCAAAATCCCATAGGCAGATACCTGTCGGCATGGTACAATGCTTAATTCCCTGATAGGGACTGCACTTTGAGAAATCGATGGAAATGCTAGTTAGCTGTCCTCCGATAGGCTTTAGTTGGGGGCGACTGGTTTCGACATATATGTTCTGAGTTGGGAAGCATGCGGTGGTCTCCTCGCCACCTTAAACAGGGGTACTGTCAAATTTAATTGACACTAACACTTATGCACTCGCCGCTTAATTAAGCTGCGACATCAAATCGAGGCGGGTCTCCACCCTCGAGGCGATGCCACTTTGGAGACTGCTCTGCACTCTGTAGTCGGTATAAGTGCAGCTAAGACCAAACCGGCTGGCTGATGGTTGATTGTCATTTTAAGGCCAGAGGCGAGATAAACTAAAATGACTGAGCATGGAGATGCCTGGCAGGGATCATGTATGGACCGGAGTTCGATTCTCCGCGCCTCCACCATCAAAAAAGTAGCCGTGTAGCGTTTTTTACAGGTTGTTTATTCAGTCCAAACCCTTAAATAGATGATACCCACCAAAGCAAATCATTGTGCTTATACACATCATATAGTCATGATAGGTATACTAGTGAAGTTGCACATATGTGGCATGATTGAGCATGTTTACCATACTTTGGAAGTCCAAGCGAAGTATGGCTAAAAAAGCTGTATGAAAGGGAAAACTTGAACAGTATAGTTAACAAGCGTGTCTTAAAGGAGTCGATCTATCTTGTAGATATCGAGTCTCCCCAGATCGCTCAAAAAACCAAGACCGGGCAATTCGTTGTGATCAGGGTCGATGATTTCGGGGAGCGCATCCCTTTGACCGTCGCTGATACCAACCTTGACCTGGGGACGATCTCTGTCATCTTCCAAACCGTCGGAGTCTCGACCATGAAGCTAGCGGCTTTAGAGCCCGGCGACAGACTGACTGACCTCGTCGGCCCCTTAGGCCTGCCTACGCCCATTCCAGACACCGCCCGCCGCGTTATGATCGTCGGCGGCGGACTTGGCTGTGCTATCGCTTATCCACAA
>WRNE01000036.1 GCA_009776725.1 Coriobacteriia bacterium | reverse complement strand
GTCTGATCCCTTGTCCGACCACATGTCCAAACTTAACGCACCATTGTGCGATTAGTCCGGATATGTGCGATTAGTGGTGCGATGAGTTTGCGAATTTACAGCGATTTTTCCAGGGTTTTTGCGGGCAAAAATTATGTTACTCCGACTAAGCAAATTCCTGACCAAGGCTTTTGCCGAATGGCATTTTATAAGTGGCGAAAAAATCCCGACCAATCGTCAATCTCCAACAGTTAGCCTTTATATTAGCTCTAATACAATAAAGATGGCATATTAAATACAAACAAAAAGGTGAGACTAATCGACCCAATGGAAGTCGAGCGCTTATGCATGGTTTTATGGCAATGAACAAAAAGCTTTGGTCATAGAAAAGCAGTTGCCTTTACAATAGCCTCTTTGACTGCTTGGTAAGGAATCCTTTCTTGTTCGAGTCGCAGGTTTAAAGCATAATCTCCAGTACAGAGCTTTTGATAGACTGCCTGCTCGGCGGCATTTAAATGAGCAAGGCTGCCTTTGAATGGCTTGGCTTCACATACCCACATTGACCGGTTGTCCAGCAGTGTATGCTCGTCCATCATTATTGATACATTGTCAAGAACCTTGAAGAGATAGCGAAGCATCCAGTTGTTTAGGCTTGAAGCTGAATCGGGAAAAGCAGTGGTCAGGCTGTGGGAGAAATCAGTATAGTGCCAAAACTGCTTTACGAGGCAATGAATGGTGAGCGCAGAGTCGTCAACAACTTCCAGGCAGGAGTTGCTTTTCTCCATATTTTTTTGATATAAAACAATGTTTTGGCAATCCCCGCAAAAAATGATATCCTAAAAAAGTTACTAAAAACTATACGTTTGTTGAAGGGTAGGATATATGTCTGAACGTGAGATTCCTGTGCTAAATTACGATAGTGAGACGCGTAATAAAATCATGAATACAGCGATGATGTTGTTTGCTCAGAAAGGTTTTGCTGCTGTATCAATGAGGGACATTGCCGGGTCGGTTGGAGTGAACACGGCTTCGATTTACTATTACTATGCAGGCAAGGATGCGCTGCTCGAAGACATACTGCAATTTTTCACGGAGGGTTACAAGCACTACTTCAGCTGGCTTTCGGGGATGAACGAGAAGGCCCAGTCCCTCGACGAGGTCATGGACAATATGTTCAACGACGAGTTTGTCGAGATGCGCAACCCCCTGTCGTGCCTGGGAATGTCCCTGGCGGTAAAAGAGCAGCATAATAATGAGTCAGCCAGAAAATGCGTCTTTGAGCTCTTTTATGAATTCAGTGTGCAAAGCATGAAAGAAGACTTTGACAAGTTAATCGCACGTGGGCTGATTCCGCCCTCAGACACGCAGACCATCGCCACCATGTTCATGTTCTTCGTGATGGTGAGCAACGAGATCCGGGTACACGAGTACATCGGGACCGAGCCACCGCTGGACTGCAAAGAGATGTATATGGGCTTGAAAAAGCACATTACCACGTCTTTAGAATATGGGGATAAGCCCTAGTTTTTGGGCTAGGCAAGTTAGCCGCTCTTAGAGCTGCAAAGAAAAGTCGCTGACCATAGAATTGGGTGGGACAATCAAGAACCGGTCATTGTCCCAAGGGCCTGACAGCAAGTCACAGAGGTAGCTGACAGATGCAGGTATGATGCGCTGTTCAAGTTTTAGTTTATTTGCCAAGTCTGTGGTTTGAAGCCGAAGCTTCTTGATATCATGGGCCCCAGTATCCAGCAGGCCCAAGTAGCGGTAGTGTTCAAGCATTGTACCGAGTATCCGCTCGGCTTTTGGCAAGCCGAACTTTTCGACTGCATGCTCGTATTCAGACCTCAGGCCATGTTCTCCGTCTAACCACCCCGGGGTAAGAAAATAGGTTCCTCCATTGGCGTTGATGTCTTGCTTTGCCTGAATTGAGCCAAGTAGCAGCGAGATACAGTCATCGACTCGGGGGATGACAAGCTGAAAGTTTCTGCTGCGTAGGCCGACAAGGGCATTTCCGCAAGCGCTAAAGGCCATGAGCAGAGAATCGATTTCTGTAAGAGCGTCAATTTGTGCTTGGAGAACAGACCTCATTGTGTCAGGGTTATTGTGAAGGACAGGCTTGACATAGATGACATCGTATTCCAGCCCAGTGGCCTTCATCGCATATCCAAGCTCGTCCCGAAGCGTTTCGCATGATAGAACCACTGTGGCTATTTTTGTCACCCCTTTATAGGCCTGCTGCTTTGATCGTCTTGAGTATAAGCTGATAATCCTTGCCAATTGATTATATGAAAGATTGGGCATCCGGGGATCTATTTTTTAAAGCAATAATTGGCTGGACGCCAATAATATGCAATAAAAAGCTAGCAAGAAAGCACTACAGAATGCTAAGTGCTAGAGATTGACGATTGTCTGCAATTTTTCCTCCGCTTTGATAAAGCCAAAATACAAAAGCACTGGTCAGAAAATTGCTTTGCTTTAGTAGCATAATTTTTTACCCGCCAAAATTGCAGATTACCGTCAATCTCTAGCAGGCATCCGGGGTCTGTTTGAGTTTTCACCTCCAGCTACACAGCCTAACGCAAGTTGATTATAGCCTGCACCCAGTATTAAACTAGTAAGCAGCTGGATCTATGGGCACTGCCAATCCATTGAGCCAGGCCTACCCTCAATCTTTGGACGAGTCGTCTGGCTGATTCAGGTTAGAAGGGCCCTCATTTTGGACTATTTCGGCATTTGAGTCAGGCGGGGGGTATGAAGGAACAAAGGCTGAGGCGATAGGCGGCCCCGTAACAAGCTGAGGGACAGGGTTTTTGCGGCGGTACCGTCTGATGAATATCCTGATGATGAACAAGACTAGGCCAACTAATAGAAGATAGGGGAACAGGTAGACGAGGGCAATGACGAGGTTTTGGCCTAGGCTGATTGCATATTGAAAAGACTCACGGGCTGCTCGGCCAAGCCGTGTGAGAAAAGACTCTTCAGATGGGGGAGAGAAGGTGCTCACGTTATAGATAGTTATGGTAAATGTGCATAGATCGACCAGGTTGTCGTATTTATTCAAAGCCCCTGTCAAACGCTCGATCTCAGTCCTGACCCGAGTCAGCTCTCTTTCTAGTTCGATAATGTCAGACAAGTCTCCACTAGTTTGCAACAAAGCAAGTAGACGCTCTTCTTGGGCGTAAAGGGTTTTCAGGTGCGCCTCGATATCATAATACTCGTCGGTTATGTCACGCCCTTGCTCGTTCTTGGAGCGTACATGGCCTGCTGTCTCGACTGCTTCTTTAAAAATATCGACTGCTTTGGTAGGTATCCGGCAAGTCAAAGTGGCATAGCTATATTGGTCGCTGTTGTCCCTTCCGGAGTATTGTGACTTTTCAATGTAACCCCCAGTGCTGGCTACAGCTGACTCCAGGGCTAACAAGGTTTCGTCCATGGCTGTAGTCTCTAGCTGGTAATCGTAAGTGAAAATAACTTTTCGGTCAGCTGTGCTGTTGTTTGTGGAAGGCAGAGAAGTCGATTCTGGATAAATCGGTGTGTCTAAGCGGTCTGGTGAATATGCGTCATACGATTCATCAATGGCATAACCCGGGCTGGCTTCGTCACTCAAGCTCATATAGCTTTCGCTGTTAGAGCTCTGATTGTTGCTTACACAGCCTGCTAAAGCTAGTGATACACAAAGAGCAATGACTAGTCCAAGCTTAAGTGTTCTAAGAGGTTTCATACCAGGTTCCTTTCATTGCCAGTATCTGACTGCTGGTCACGAATATATCATTTAAAGTCTCAAGCCACAATTTATATCAAGGTCTCGGGGTTTCTCGTTTCGGTTTTGAAGGTAATATGTAAGATATCTAAAAGCAGTAACTGGCTGCCAGCAGTCAGTTAAGCTGATAGCTAAAGGCAGTAGATATTATTGAAAGCCCATAAGCTGGTCGTTGCTACAAGAAAGTGGAGGGAAATGAAAGGCCAACGTGATTTTAGCTTTGCAGAGTTAGCTGATTCATATGATACAAATCTGGTAAGTAAGCTAACAAAAAGATTCTATAAACTGCTGGTGCGGCAAGTTCGTCTGGCTGACGGTATGAGCGTTTTGGATGTTGGTTGTGGAACAGGCACAAGCCTAAAGCAATTCAGTGAAATCAGCAATATCAATGGTTATGGGATTGATATTGAAGAAAACATGATACTGGTAGCAAAGGCCAAATGCCCAGATATGGACTTCGCAGTCTCAGACTGTACCGAAACCTCCTTTGCTGACGGTCAGTTCGATGTCATCGTCAGCTGTCTGGCCTATCACCACTTTGCTGACAAAGAAGGCTTTGCTAAAGAAGCGGCACGCATCTTAAAGCCTCAAGGGGCTTTGTATATCGTCGACCCCCGTCTGCCTTGGGCAATTCGCAAGCCAATGAACACCGCGCTTAAGATTCATAGGATCAAGGGTGCCTTTAGCACGCCTCTCGAGACAGTCGAGGCTTTTCAAGAATATGGCTTTTCGTTTGTCGGGCAGAGCCAGGACTTTTACGCCCAATGTGTCTCCATGCAAAAGGCTGGCTAGCTGCTAGCGCTAAAGACCCAAACTTGCTAGAGGCAAGCTTTCTTATCGCTGAAGTAAAAGAGGATATGACAGTTTATTAGCCACAAATTGACAGTATGATTATGGTAAATATTCTAAAACAAGCTCTGCTAGAATTTAACGAAATAAGCTAAGGCTTGGATTCAGCCATACATGAAAAGTGTAGCGGGCAGGAGCCTGAAGAAAGCCGGGTTGTGTTTCAAGCCTTATGATATGTAACTAAAACAAACGAGGTTGCAATATGTTGATGCATTGTGAGCATGAACTGCTGACTGAAAGGCTGCAGATACAAGGGGAGCAAGAGGATAAACGATATCTGTATATAATGCTATTGCGATATCCCGATAGATTTTCCAAAGTCTATCGGTTTTTTTCCAGGAGCAAGTACAGCCATGCCTCTATCGGGGTCAGCCACTCGGATTGGACCTTTTTTAGTTATGTCTTGAAAGGCTTTCGAACAGAACTGCCAAAGAAACANCCTACATTCAAACAGCAAGAAATCCCTTGTGAGCTGTATCGGGCCGAGATCTCCGAAGAGGTCTATAACAAGGTTAAGAGCGTTTTGGACGATCATATCAAACGGTCCCATAATTGCCGCTTTAGCTACCTCGGCTTGGTCCTTTGCTATCTAGGCATTCGCATACGCCTCAAAGACCGCTACTTTTGCTCGCAGTTTGTAAGCGAGATCATCGAGAAAGCCGAAGCCGTGCCTTTGGCCAAGCATAGCTCCCTGTATCTCCCAGACGATTTCATGGCGATGAACGGCCTGGACCATTGCTACTCAGGCAACCTAAGCCAACTAGTCAATCCGAAAGCGGCATATATCTTCTCGTTTGCCTAATACGATAATTTGGGGAGAAAACCGCGTGAGAAAACCGCGGGAGAAAACCACCGCAGCCAAAAAATGAGCCATTGAAGCGATTCCGGGCGCTTCCGGGCGCTTTCGGGCATTTCCCATTCGGCCTGCGCCGCACAGCCAAAGAGGCGCCAAAGAGCTAGATAAGCTTGACGTCATGGACATCGTGGAGCTTGTTTAGCTGCTTGATGATCTGGTTCTTGGTAGCCTCGTCGCCGGACGAGGTCATGATCAGGCGCGAAAGACTCAAGTCTTCGGCCATCGGGCCGACGTTTAAGGTGTCTATGTTAAAGCCTCTGCGCGAGAAGAGGCTGGTAATGCGGCTAAGGGCGCCAGCCCGGTTGGCGACGATAATCGACAGGGTGAAGCTTAAAGCTCGGTTATTAGTATCTAATGTCTGGTTATCCATAAGAGCCCTGCCTTATCCAATGATCATATCGTTAAATGTCCCACCGGGCGGAATGATCGGGTAGACACTGAAATCCGAGTCGATGACACAGTCGATCAGAACAGGGCAGTCCGCAGAGAAAGCCTCTTTCAGGCACTGCTCCAAATCCGCTGTGCTCGTAGCCTTAAAGCCCGCCCCACCAAGTGCTTCAGCCAGTTTCACATAGTCCGTCGGGCGGTCCAACGTCGTCTCGGCATAGCGCCCGCTATAAAAAAGCCTTTGCCACTGACGCACCATGCCGAGCACGGAGTTGTCAATGACTACCACCACAATGGGCAGATTAAAACGCACAGCGGTAGCAAACTCGTTCATATTCATATGAAAGCTGCCGTCGCTGGTAAACAGCACAGTACGCTTTTTGCCCCTGGCGATACAGGCACCGATCGCCCCGCCCATGCCAAAGCCCATCGTGCCCAGCCCTCCCGAGCTCAAAAAAGTACGGGGCTGCCTAAAGCCATAGTACTGGGCCACCCACATCTGATGCTGCCCGACATCTGTTACTATAACAGTATCATCTTGGGTAAGGCCCCTCACTGCCCTGACAATAGCCTGGGGGCTCAGCTCGCCGTTGGCCTTGCCCGGCTCGTCCCGCATGGCCTCTTTTAGGTCCAGTGCCCGGGACACCCATTCACTGCGATCGACTGGTTGGCAGCTGTCGATCAATATGGGGAGAATATCACGTATATCGCCTTGCAAGCTCAGGTCGGCTGTAACGTTCTTATCAATCTCGGCATCATCGATATCGATGTGGATGACCTTCGCCCGTTCTTTGTAGGTGGACGTGTTCCCTGTTGCCCGGTCTGAAAAACGCACGCCGATGGCGACAATCAAGTCTGCCTCGGCCTGGGCTTGCGTGGCCTCAGGTAGCCCATGCATTCCAGTCATCCCTAGATAGAGGGGGTGCTGGCAGTCCAAGGCACCTAGTCCCATCAGCGACAGGCCGACAGGGGCTTGGATCTTCTCCGCAAACTGGCGCAACAAGTCGCTGGTGTCAGACAAGACAAAGCCGCCGCCTGCATAGATAAAGGGACGCTTTGCTGCATCGACCATGTCAACAATTGCTTGCAGCTTGTCTGCATCCGCTTCGTTGGGCGGAAGGTCGGGCAAAGGGGACCCTCCGAAAAACTCTGCTTCGGCGACTTGGACGTCCTTTGGGATATCGACGACCACTGGGCCTGGCCGGCCAGAGCGGGCGATACGGAAGGCCTCGGCCAAGGTCTTCTCCAGATAATTAATATCCTTGACCAGGAAGCCATGTTTTGTGATAGGCATGCTGATCCCGGTGATATCGACTTCCTGGAAGCTGTCTTTGCCCATCAGCGGCGTCGGGACGTTTCCGGTGATCGCCACCAGAGGGGACGAGTCGAGGTAGGCGGTGGCGATTCCGGTGACCAGGTTGGTGGCTCCCGGCCCGCTAGTGGCGATGGCGACCCCGGTGCGCCCAGTGGAGCGGGCGTACCCGTCGGCGGCGTGGGCAGCGCCCTGCTCGTGGCAAGTCAGGTAGTGGGTGACGCGACCGGTACGTTTGGCCAGCTCGTCGTAGAGGTTTAGGACCGAGCCGCCAGGGATGCCAAAAACGTCAGTCACTCCATGGCCGATCAAGGTCTCTATGGTGATCGCTGCTCCGTTCAGTTGCATTTAGCCTCCTGGCTTGGCGTTTGGCTTGGACAGTGTGTAAGCCTAGCGGGTCTTGATCTTCTCTAGGTACTGGTCGCTGAAGTCGACTTTCAGCTCGATCCACAAAGGCAGATGGTCGGATATCTCAAAGGTGCGCCACTTCGTCAGATAGTAGTTCTCGATCTGCTTCTCGGTCTTGCCGACGACATACTTGTCGTCGAAATAGGGGCGGTAAGTCTCGAGGTCGTCAGCAGTGTAGATAGTCTCGGTAAAGTCAAAGGCCCCTGAGTGCTGCTCTCCCTCCGAGAACACGGTCATGTTGGTCTCCAGCTTCAGCTTGAAGGCCATCTGGTCGTAATGCTTGGTCTTTCGCAAATCGGAAGGATGCTCCCTGATGGCATAGGGGACATAGAAGCCCCGGTCCTCCAAGGCCTTGAAAGTCAGGTCGCCGACGTTAAAGATGTTGAAGTCGCCTAAAATGATGTAGCTCTCGTCGTCCTTTTTCGCCCGCTTCTTGAAGAAGTCGGCAATTTTTGCGATCTCGTCCACCCTTTGCAGGTTGTTCTTGTCCGAGCTGCCGTAATAAATGTGCACGGTTGCGAGGATGAACCTGAACCAGCCTGCCTGGAAAGCCACGCAAAAGGGGGTGCGGGCGAACTGCTTGTCCTTGAGCACCAGCATATTGTCGGGCAGCACGACCTCGCCGGCCATTTTGCGAAAGAAGACCTTGCACCGGTCGAAGATAAAGGCCATCCGCTCGCCGCCGCCAGCCTTGCCCTCGGTGCTGTCGGTCACTATATAGTCCCAGTTGTGTCCCAAAAGCGAGACCAGCTTTTGCAAGCCGCTGAGGTCGGAGGAGACTTCCTGCAAAGCCACGAGGTCGAAGCGGTTGACGATCTCCGCCAGGTAGTGCAGGCTCTCGGTCCGCCGGTTGTCCCCGAACTCGCGGACGTTCCAAGTCGCCAGCAAAAGCGTGTCCGTGGCTGTCTTGGCCGGCACCTGCTCATCAAGCTGCGCGCGCAAAGCCAAGAGCTTCGAAATAATCCGCAGCCGCTCCTCATCGTTCCGGTTTCTCCTGAGAGAGGTATATGACGGCATTGTCCCTCCTTTGTTTGGTGCTCCTACAAGCAGATTCATTCGCATCGAGGCATTGCCTCTCAACGTCTTTATGGGGAGAAGACCAAGCAAGCCATGCTTGTCGCATCATGTTTAGACCTAATAGCCAAATCCGCTTGGCTGCTTCCATAAAGATGTATTATACCTGCGATGCCTGTCGGTTCTGTTTGGTTAAGTGCGGTTGGCATACAAAAACCGGCAATACCCAATCTCGGCTGCATTCTTCATCAGTTCCACATTCAGCCATGCGGCGAGCTCGTAGAACGGTTTTTGTTCAAGTGGCCATTTTGTTCGCTCGGTACTAGCAAACTCCTCATCAGACAATGATCCTAGTTTGTCAAGCCAGTCACGATGGAATTGATAAATAGCTTCTCTCACATCGTTTATCGTGCCAAGCCAAAGTACATCCTCGCGCTTTAAGGTCCCATTGCCAAACGAATGGTCAAACACCATCGACCACCAAAACATAATGTGCCAAGTCAACCACGCAATGTTTGGCGGCCCTATCTCATATCCTTCACTTTCTGGCCAATCAACCGACCAGGCACCATGTTTCATTTCAACATATAAGCCTTTTGGACTGGGTTTCCAAAAGCATTCATCGTCATCAAGTGCGTCTAAGTGGTATTCAAGCAAACTCCATGACAATTCGAATTGGGATTTTATCGTAGAGCGCATGCTATCCATTGAAATTTGCATATCCTTCCTCCAAAATGCGGCAAGATACAGATTAAGCCGCAGGCCTGCCACGAAAGCGGTATACCCCGTTAAAGAACCAACCTATCCTCTTACCTGCCCTTCTACTTCAGGTCGACTTGACTCGAGGTGGAAGGGCATCCAAGCCATACCTTACCAGATTGCATACTGTTATCAAGGACTCACGCCGCTGCCAAGCCATACCCAAGCCATACAATTAATCGGGGATTACTCGGTTATAAGCCTATGGCGTCCATAAATGTGCTACTGTCACATATCAGGCAGCAAGCTGAGAGCGGTGACGATGAACACAGACAATGACCAGGTAAAGCAAAGAATCAGCGTCTTTGACCTCCATTGCGACACGCTGGACAAGCTATTGGAGTTGTCTCGCACAGCGCCAGGCGAGGGCTTCTCCCCATATACGGCATCCACCGACATCGCTTTGTCCCAGATGGGGGCGTATGACTGGTGCCAGTGTTTTGCCGTGTATATTCCTGACGGGCTTGGCGCTGAGATGTCATGGGAGCATTACCAAAAAGGCCTGCGGGCCTTTAAAGGGCTGTTGCAAAACGAGGACTGTGCCCTGACGCAGGCTGCCTCCGCAGATGATATCATGCGAGCAATAGACAGCAATCGCAGCGCTGCCATATTGACCATCGAAGGCGCAGCCTTCTTAGACGGCTCGCTTGCGCCTATCGGCCAAATCGCCGCCGACGGGGTAAAGGCCGTCACCCTCACCTGGAACGCCGCCAATGCGGTCGCCGGCGGAGTCGGCTCTACCGCAGGCTTCAGCAGCTTCGGCAGGCAGGTGGTCAAGGCCTTGGAGCAAAACCACGTCATTGTCGACGCCTCGCACTTAAACGACCAAAGCTTCAGCGACCTGCAAAAGCTCGCCACTCGGCCGTTTATCGCCACGCATTCGAACTCGCGGACGGTTTGCGCCCACCCGCGCAACCTCACCGACGACCAGTTTTTGGCCATCATGGGGTGCGGCGGCCTGGTGGGCATGAATTTTTGCGAGTACTTTATCGTCGACGACCAGCGGCCTGTGGTCCCTGACGACATATTCTCGCACCTCGAGCACTGGCTTTTATTAGGTGGAGAAGACCACGTTGCCTTGGGCAGCGACTATGACGGGGCGCCTGTCCCGGAGTGGCTGGTGCCTAGCAGCCGGCTTGGCTTCCTGTACGAGCAGAGCGTAGCGCGTTTCGGCACCCAGGTTACGGACAAATGGTTTTTTACAAATGCTTATGGTTTTATGCAAAGGAATGCATAAACTGTGGTTGCTAAGAACTTTTTGGTAAGGTTGTTTTAGGCCCTGCAGGCTATGCGGGCTTTAGTAAGCTTATAAACACTTGATTATGTTTGGTTTTTAATGAAGGGAGTTGGCTATGTCGTTAGATGATGGAAGGTATGTGTTAGGCAAACCGGAGTACTATCTGCCCTTGCCGCATCTGGGAATGGCGCTGGAACGAATCGGTCTAGACCCCGACGGTGACTATTCGCCAAGCAAAGAGAACTTGCAAAAGATAATGCTCGCGCATATCATGACGGTCCCGTATGAGACTTTGGACTCATGCGACTACATGCGCAAAGTCGACTTTGCGCCAGAGTATTTGTTCGAGAAGTTCGTGCTCAACCGGCGAGGCGGGTATTGTTATGAGATCAATGGCTTTTTGCAGGCTATCCTCGAAGGACTGGGCTACGAATGCTACCCTCTGTCTGGCCGCCTGCTTTTCGGCCGCACGGTATTCGGCCCGATGAGCCATCGCACGACAGTCGTCACCATTGACGGCAAACGTTATCTATGCGATGTGGGTTACGGGGCTGGCTGCGCCGAAGGGCCTGTCGACATAGACGACCCAGGCATACAGGACATTTTGGGCTACAGGTTCTCGATCCGCCATCATGATGGTGCCCAGTTTGGGGATATCACCTTGGTCAAGCATGCCGACGACGGGACAGAGTCCGACTTTTACTGTGTCTACCTATACCCTCACACCTTATACGAGTTCATTGCCTCCAATGAGCGTGCCCAGCTCAGCGACCGCCGAGTCGTCCGCCTGCGTACCGAGACAGGCAGCATCGTGGTCGACGGCACTGTCTTTCGGCGGAAGGTCGGCAAAGAGGTTTATGAGGAGGAGATCACCAGCTACCCGCAGTTCTACAAGATCCTGACTGAAGAGTTCAACATGATCGTCCCGCGTTGGTCGTTTAGCGAGACCTGGCCAAGGGAGATGGCTTTCGATGAGGCCAAGTGTCGTATAGAAGCTGCTAGATAGCCGTTAAATTAGTCATTTTTGCATGAGTGGTTTTATCTGCAACCGATACGCAGTAGTATTGTGTCGAAGAAGAGGATAATAAAAGATTGGAAGGAGTAACTATGCCAACATTGAGCGTCAAAGAGAATTTCATGAGATTGATGAACGGGGAGATGCCGGAGTACATCCCAATCTACAACATGATGTGGGGTGGGGCATCGGTACGGGCCTTGATGGGCACCCGTAACCCGGACGGGACCGGCAAGAGCATTTGGGGAGTAGACATTGTCCAAGACAGTGGCGGCATATTGCCCCCGATGTCCCGTACGTCAGAATTCATCTTGAAGGACATTACCAAGTGGAGGGATGTCATTAAGGCACCTGACCTGCAGCTGGATGCATCAGCTTGGGAAGCAATGGCCAAAGAGGCCAATGACAACCGCAACCCGGACCTGCCCTTTGGCGGCGGCCCAGGCGGTGGCCCCTTCCAGTTGCTAGTCGGATTTATGGGCTTTACCGAGGGGCTGTCTGCCTGCTTCGAAGAGCCTGAGGAAGTCAAAGCCTTGCTCGACTACCTCTGTGACTTCTATGAGGACATCGGCAAGAACATCGTGCACTACTACAAGCCCGATTATGGCAGCTTCGGCGACGATATCGCCCACGAGCGCAACCCCTTTGTCTCCCTAGAGATGTTCCAAGACATCTTTGCCCCATATTGGCGCCGCATCTACAAGATCTACCTGGATGCCGACCTACGCAGCACCCATCACAACTGCGGGCACTTTGAGCTTTTCTTAGACGACCTCGTAGACATGGGGGCAAACCTTTGGGAGCCTGCCCAGGACTCGAACGACTATGCTGCAATCAAGGCGAAATATGGCCGGAAGCTGGCTATTTGCAACGGCGGCCCAGACCCGCGCATGATGCCCAATGATGTGACAGAAGAAGAAGTACGCGCCCGTACCAGGGCATTCTTCGATGTTTTAGCCCCAGGCGGCGGATATGCCATCTTTGAGTTTGACGGGGCAGTCGGAGTGCCCAGCTTCAGGAACGAGGAGAACCAGCGCATCGGTTGGATCTATGACGAGTTCCTAAAGATCCAATACACATACTATCAGTAGTTTTATGCATAAAGGGCATTAGCTTAAAAAAGGCTTTTGCCTAAAATCCAAGCAAGACGGTATTCTTTATATCAAATGGCACCGGGCTAGAAGGTTCGGTGCCATTTTGCTGAACCTTTATGAACAGTTTCACAACAGCTGTCGACCCGACCAGTCACCATGACTGCCCGCATGGCATACCATAGGCAGCCGGTATATTACCGGATCCATGCGAGAGGGTAGGGAGTTTTAGCATCATGAAAAGAATATTGTCCGTTTTTATGGCGCTAGCCATAGTGTTCTCGTTGGTAGAGCCTGCTTTTGCAGCGCAGAAGATCTCCAACCCAGACACGAGAGGCGGGGTAGACGGCATTGACTACGACCCCGCGACTGGCATCCACAACAGCTATGCGTGGTGCAGCGTAGTCTTCCAACAGACAGAATCAGACTATCTATGGGTCGGCATGAACAGGGACCTCGGTGCCTTTTTGCTGGGCGCTGCAAACCCGGACCTGTCCCTGACCCTGTTCGGCATGCCTGATGCCAGTATGGACAAGGCAGGGCGAATCTATCGCCAAAGGGTGTCGGACAACGAGGCCGAATGGGAGCTGGTCTACCAAAACGACGGCATCAGCGGCTACCGTAAGATGATCGTCTTCAACGGCGACCTTTACGTCTTGGCAGGCACCTCCAACAGGCGGTCGGTCAGCAACGACTATTCGATAGTCCTGCGCTTCTCCAAAGACTACCAGACAGGTGACCAGCCAGAGATCGTCTTTTGGGAAAACGTCACCGGTACCACCACCGAGTACTTCCGGTCGGCCACCATCCTTGACGGCAAGCTCTATATCGGCACCTTCGACGGGAAGATCTGGGTGACCGACGGCAGCGGCCTTACAAACCTGACCCCGAACAGCGGACCAAAGGACACCGGCTGGGATTTTGCCCTTGAACTCAGCAATGAGGCCTTCGACGTGATCAGCGGCGGGGCGATCTGGGACCTGCTGACATACAACGAGTCGATTTACGCCTTCGTCGCTAACGTCGGCGATGCTTATGCCCCGGCTCAGGCATTCGCTATCTACAAGATCAAGCCGACAGCGGGCGGCTACCAGCTTAAGCAGATCGTCGGCGACGAGACCGCCCTTTATCCTTATGGCCTTGGGGTGAGCATCAACAGCCTTGGCATCAGCAGGAATATGACAGCCTCTGGCTTTATCTACAACGACTATGTCTATGTCTCGACATTTGCCAACGGGCCTGTCTTCCTGGGTGCCTTGGCCCAGGGCAACTACCAACAGGCCTTCAACAATATTTTCTGCCCGGCACAGATCTACCGTTTTGACAAAGACGACAACTGGGAGGTCGTCGTCGGGGACGAGTACGGCGACCTGGCTGCCTATGACAACCAGGGAAACCAGATCCCCCGCATCAGCGACCCCAGTCAAAGGGCGGGCTTCTTCCTCCAAGGCTATGACTGCCAAAATGTCTCGTTTAACCAGTATGTCTGGTGGATGACAGAGCACGAGGGCAAGCTGTATGCATCTACTTGGGACATGGGGGTGTTCAAGCAGTACTATGGCTTCATGAGCCTGTATATCTTTAACGGCATAACTGACAACCTCTTGTTTGACTTGTTAGGCGATGTGACAGCAATCGAGGACCAGGTCAAAGCAATACTAAGCGATTACCAGGCAGTAAACCTGCAACAGCTGGCCGAGGAGCTTGGCGCCTACTTGCAAGCCATGAAGGCAAAAGACCATGATGACTGCGACCAGTGCCTAGACGAGATCGTCGACGGCTACACTGCAATCCTGGCTAGCTACTTCCCACTGGCAGATGTCTATGCCCTCTCCGGCCTCATCTTCAACTTAGCCACTGAGGCGCTCTCGGCAAGCCTTGACCCTTGCCAGGTAGTGGCAGACACACTGGCCTTTGTCTCCACAACCGCTTTGTATTTCATAGACACATCCAACCCCGCAGGCTTCGACCTTTTCGTCAGTGAGGACGGGATCAACTTCCAGCCCGTAACCGTTGACGGCTTCGGCGATGCCAGCAACTACGGGGGCCGTGTCTTGGTCTCTTCCGACCATGGACTCTATGTCACAACTGCGAACCCCTTCAACGGCGGCCAGGTTTGGAGGCTCTCGCCGATCGAGCCCGACCTTTATCCCAACGGGCCTACCGAAGCTTGGCTGGGCGAAGCAGACGAAGCCTGTCTGACAGTCCTAGTCACAGACATGCCTGCCGGCACCGACCTGCTTTTAGACTATACGAGCGATATTGTGGACATCGCATTAATCAAACGGGAGACAAGCAAGGTCGTTGCCGATATCACGTGGGACAACCAAGTCTTGACCCTTCCAGGCACCAACCTGAAGTATTACAGCGTCACCGAGGCTACCACGAGCCACGAGACCGTCATGTATGACGTCGTGATCAGCCCTGTAGCTTCTGGGCAAGAAGATATCGTCTTGAGCTTCAGTATTGGGAGCAAGACAGCAGTAAGGACTATCAGTGTCACGGTCGACCTGCCAGAGGCACCAGTGTCCGATGCAGACTTTTTGCGTGAGCGGGCTGCTGGTATCTTGGAAAACGGACTAAGCTCTGACAACCTGCGGCTAGAGGGCAAGACCTTGACCCTTGTCATCGATGGCAGGGAGTTTGTACTGAGCACCAATGCCAACAACGTAAATATCGAAGGCGAGATCAGCCTTGGAGACGGCTACTACTTGAGATTTGACTTGAAAGGCAACGGGTCAAACGTTAAGGCCTTCGAGGTCTACCAAAAGTAACGATGGCTTTTTACATGTGCGCCCGCTTATGATGTTCGTATGCGGGCGCACATGTTGATGCTTAGCAAGGTTCAAACTTAATCAATCACTTATCGCCAAAACAATCAACTGCCTTGACGTACGTCAAAAGCAACGTACGTTACTATTGACGTACGTCTATTAAGACGTATAATCAGTAATCGAGTTGTCTGGATCGAGTTGTTTGGAGGCTGATATGCGGATCCCTGAGATACCAGAAGGACTCGAACCCTTAAGGCCCAATGCCGGGGGCATTGGAGACCCTGAAACATTTGTTGGTAGGGAAAAAGAGCTTGCTCAGCTCAATGAGGCAGTGATACTCGGTGGTGCCCATATGCTTGGCGAGCGGAGGATGGGTAAAACCTGGCTTGTGAAAAAACTCCAAAGCGAGTTGGAAAGCACTGTCTCTGCTATCTATATCAGTGCAGAGACCAGCAGATATGATCTATTTGCAGGGCGTTTGCTCAAACAGCTACTTGACAATAAGCTTATCGGTAAACAAGTCAGCGAATGGGAGAGCCAGGTATCTGGGAACCTTAGGCTGAACTTGGGTGTCCTTAGCTTGGACATGTCTGGAAAGCTAAGTAAGACATCAGAGCAATACGAGCCTGGCCTAGACGTCCTCGATCTATTAGAGCGAAACCATGTAGTCCTAATCATCGACGAGATCACGTATTTTTGTCTAAAGCTTGGGCCTGAGCTAGCAACTGAGTTTCTAAGCTCATTACGGGTTGGGCGTCAGAGCAACAGGCCGTCAATAGTGATATCAGGATCCGTTGGGCTTCAACATGCAATCCCTGACATGAAACCAGTTGATGACCTGATCAAGGTCTATGTCAGACCCTTTACATTTTACGAGGCTATAGAACTGACTGTTCGGCTGCTCTTAGGAATTGGCATGAAGGAGATCTCGACTAGCTTGGTCGCCGATATTATTCAGCAGACCAACTGCATCCCGTATTACATCCAAGCGGTAGTCGCCGAAATGAATCACCGAGGCAGCATGGACGTAAAAGCCATTATTGACGATTGCATCAATTCAGACACCTGGAACACAAGCCATTACTTTACCCGGCTTGTTACATACTATGGATATGACCGAGCGCAGCAAGTGCGAGCCATCCTGGACTTTATAGCGATGTCTAGCAAAGCCGTCGGCATTGACGAGATCAAAGACCGGATGGACATCGACAATCCAGACTTTCAGTTGACGAGAGACGACCTGATTGACTTGGTCGATAATCTGGAGAAAGATTATTACCTGGTGCGCGAGGGAAATGCAAACCGGATGTATTCGCCGTTGCTAACACGCATTTGGCTCCTAGGCAGGAGGCTGCAGCCATGAGCACGCGGCTTTTCACTCCCACTCAGGAAGAGGCTGAAGCCCTAGACAGACGCACTGTAGGCAGGCAGCGGCATTTGGCTATTCTTCACGAGCGTCTAAGCCTCGCTGCTACCACCAAAACCAGGCAACACACACTGCTCATCGGCGCCCGAGGTTCCGGCAAGACCCATCTTTTGCATGTTGCCCTTTATCGGGCCCAGTCCGACCCTGCGATTAACGCGGGATTGTCCATTGCCCGTATACCTGAAGACGCTGTCGGCCTAACTTCTTATGTCGATCTTTTGCGTCAGTTGGCTGAGAGCAAGGGTCTCAAAGTTGGCAACGAGCGTAATCCCAGCGCTTTGGAGCAAGCCTTGCTTGAGGATGCCAACGACCGGACGCTGGTCTTAGTTATAGAAAACTTGGACAAAGTATTCAGCGCCCTGGGCGAGGACGGCCAGAGCGACCTCCGGTCATGGGTCGAGACGTCTGGCCAGGTTCTGATCATAGCAGCAAGCCCTACGATAGTCGCCTCTGTCCGCAACCGCTCGATGCCGTGGTTTGAAGGGCTGATTGAAATGCCCGTCGAAGGCTTGAGTGCCGAGGAGGGGCGGGAGCTGTTATTGATTCTAGCGAACGATAAAGGCGACAGCCAGCTAGTCGAAGCTCTAAATTCAGACTGGGGAGAAGCCCGTATCGAAGTTGTCAGCCATCTTACAGGCGGGTCGCCTCGTATATGGCTGGTTTTCTTTGATTGCTTGACTATTGAGAATCTAGACGAACTGATACCCGCTGTTGAGTGCTTGGTCGAGGAACTTGTCCCGTATTACCAGACATTGCTCTGGGATCTCACTAACACGCAGCAGGCGATAGTTATAAAACTTGCAGAAAAAGAATCAGTAGTAATGACAGCCTCGGAGATTGCTGCAGCGACTGGCCATTCTCAGCAGACTGTTAGCAAGCAGTTAGGACTCTTAAAGGCGAAACGTTGGGTACGTGACTTGAAGCTGCCTAACGGCGACCAGCGTAAGACTTGGTATGAACTGCGCGAGCCCATGTTACGCCATCACATCCAATGGCGATCGACTGGGGGCGAGCCGCTGCGAGTGATTATCGACATACTGATGAATAGCTATAGCTCGACGAAGCTGCGCGACTACCTATCTTTGGTTGAGCCTGGTTCAAAGGTCGAGCGGTACTTAGCAGAAAGCCTGCTTCTCAGTGCCCCAGTATATGACTGGGTTGTGAACATTGGCACTCCTAGTGCACTAATTGGGTTTGCCCGAGAGCTGATGCAAGGCAAGCACCAGGTATTTACTGCAGAGGTCGGCATATATGTTGAAATATGTGCCGAGTTGGCCTTAGATCCAATGTTTGATGTCAATGACTTGATTAGTATACGCAGATCCCAGCATAGTGAACTTGAAATGCCTTTAGACAGAGCTGTTAGCAAGCTTGTTTATGAAGCGTCAAAAGAAGCACCTTTAGAAAATCTTCTTCTTGCTACAGCTGGTGAGGAAGATAGCGATATATCCGCATCATTGAAGTTAATTGCAGCAGGATATATCGGAAAACATGACTTGGAGCGTAGCTTAGAGATTCTAGAATCGATAACTGTAGATCCAACATCAACACTCGGTATCCAAAGCCAGGTTGCCTATGTTACAGGCGAGCTCGGAAATACTGCCGAAGCGCTAAAGCTTTACCAAGAACTGCTGCCCCTTCAGGAGGAAACACTCGGGGCCGACGACCGCGACACGCTAGACACTCGCTCTATGATAGCCTACTACACTGGCGAGCTCAGCGACGCAGCCGAGGCGCTGAAGCTCTACCAGGA
>WRNE01000035.1 GCA_009776725.1 Coriobacteriia bacterium | reverse complement strand
GCAAAGTTGACCCAGTCGCTAGCAAACGACGAGTCGTCAAGGCACTCGTCGATTGTGCCTGTCTCCTCATTTAGGATCTCCACAAGATCCGGCCTCCTTTTGGGAGACATGTTCTTCTTGCATAGCCTGTACATGGAGGCGCTCCTCAGTCAGTCCATGGGTAGAAGAAGTCGGCCTGCCCGTCCGGGCCGAACTTCACGAAGTACTTGACGCCCTCGTAGAGGTAGACAGCAAAACGGCCCAGCTTGGTCTCCCCCTCGTGCAGGGGGCTTGTTCGAATGGCCTGTTCAAGCTTGGCAGGGATGTCGTCGGCAGCGATGCCCCTCGTTGTAAAAGATGCTGTTTTAAGCTCGTTGAAAACCATACGCCGGTCACCTCTTACAATACCGTCTACCTGGACAAGGTCGAACCTCGAATACCAGAAGTAGGGCTGCCTGCCAAGGTCTGCATCGTCGACTTGACTTTTCAGAATATAGTACAGATCGCCATCGATGCTCACTTCTATGTACCTTGTCCTGCCGATCACCGCCTCGGGCTCGTCGCCGGTAACGGTCACATAGTCCTCGTGGTCGTCCTCGTCGGTGAAGTCTCCGAACAGATCGATCTTACAGTCGTAGGACTTGCCGACCTCTAGGAACTCGAGATTGATCATACTTTCTGTAAGAGAGTCGTCAAAACACTCTATAACGGATCCTGTCTCCTCGTTCTCCAAGGTAATGAAGCTGGTAGCTTCAGCTTTGTATATATCGATGATTCTGTACATGCTTTGCTCACTTCAAATCTAGGGCCCATAGGGGTGAAAAGACACGATGAAGCCGTTGGTTCCGTATGCGACTTCATAATAGTGTCCATTGTAGTTAAAGATTGTTAGACTATCTTCTCATTGAAGCCTTAATTCAGCAAAGCCCATAACCAGCTTGGCGGGTGCCCACCTAAGCTAATACCTGTGCTGAACTAGTTATTGTGCGATTAGTTCGGATAAATACGATTAGTGGCGCGACTGACAAAAATCACTATCCAACATATAGACCTTAGCTTTGTCTGTCTTTCTCAATGCTGGTTAAAAATTTATAAAATGATATGCTTACTTCACTAGCTATAAATAGAGCGCGCCCCGGTGAGAACCGAGGCGCTATTTGGAGTGTGTCAGCCCATGAGCAGTTAGAGTGGTGGTCAGACTCCGGGGAGGGAGGAGAGTCTGTCAAGAAGGAGGAGGGTCATGGCTGGACTGACAATGTATACAATAAAGGTATCCATTAGATTTAACAATACCCTCTTATCCGGGCGAGTGGCAATTGAAACATTTATACAGCAAACAGTCAATAAAACTGAGCTGCGAGCATCATTAGCCTCCGAGACAATATTGGAAAAAGCTTCTATGCAGGTTTCATCAAATATTGTAAATAACAGTAAAGACCCTGCTAAACAACACGAAAATTTAAAAGAAGCTAGGCAAAAACCTTAAATAATGAATTATCAATTGCAAACAGTAGCATGAAAAACCCAAACACATGAACACAGTATAAAAACCAATCAGCCAAGAGATCGAACTTGTAGATAAAACAACGAAAAACCAAGGATTTTTCAACACAAAACATGAGAAAAAACAATGTGCAGCTGAATCAAAGCTGAAACAACAATACATTCAACATCATAAAAAACCAACTCGATTGGGTTTCGGCATAAAAACGCTTCAACGAAATTCAGTCAGATAATTTACACCTCGTGACTTTAGCAAAGCTCTTTTGGAGGCCGACCCTTTCTATTGTCAATTGAATAATACAAACAATAATCTGTATAAATAATAAACGCCCCAACGGCGACTTGGCTCACATCGGGGCGTTTATGTCATTTTTGGTGGGCCCGGTTGGAGTCGAACCAACGACCTCACGGTTATCAGCCGTGCGCTCTAACCAACTGAGCTACGGGCCCCAGAGCAATTTTTGATTGCTAGAAATGCGCCAAAACAGGTTATACTAGATGCTTCTCCGGGTCAATGTAAAACGAGGAGGAGAAGCGATTTTATTCCTAGATGCATTAAAGTGTTTCTCAACTAACGGATTATACCAGCAGCAAGCAGTGATGTTTGCTATGCAAAAAGATGGAATCAGCAGTTTAGGCGTTTGATTTATAGGGAGAAAACCATGGTTGTCCTTAAAGAAATGGCAAAATCAGACTTGCAGGCGATGCAGGCAGAGCTTCAGTCGCTCTATGACGACTTCCAAAAGCGGGGCTTGAAGCTGAACATGGCCCGAGGAAAGCCTTCTCCCGAACAGCTTGACATGGCCATGGGTCTCCTTACTGCCTTGCCTGAGGATGAACGTCCTCTAGACGACAGTGGCGAGGACACTCGAAACTACGGGCTGCTTTTAGGCATCAACGAGGCTCGGGAATTGATGGCCGAGTATCTTGGAGTGCCGGCTGCCAACGTCATTGCAGGGGGAGCCTCTTCGCTTAACTTGATGTATGACACTGTCGCCCGGGCGATGAGCTTTGGAGTACTCGGATCCACTCCTTTCAGCCAACAAGGAAAGCTGCGTTTTTTGTGCCCTGTCCCTGGCTACGATCGCCATTTTGCCATTACCGAGGCATTTGGGTTTGAGAACATCGCCATTCCCATGACCGATGAGGGCCCGGACATGGATTTGGTGGAGAAGTACGTGAACGAAGATCCCACAGTCAAGGGTATCTGGTGTGTGCCAAAATACTCCAACCCGCAAGGTGTCACATATTCTGACGCGGTTGTCAGACGTTTTGCTGCGCTCAAGCCCGCAGCCGATGATTTTCGCATTTACTGGGACAATGCCTATGAGGTGCACGACCATTATCCAAATACTGCCAACACCGACCAATTGCTTAACTTGAAGACAGCTTGCGACGAGGCTTCGAATCCAGACATATGGTATATGTTCGCATCTACGGCAAAGATCAGTTTCGCTGGCGCAGGCATCAGCGCACTGGCTTCGTCTGAGGCAAATATTGCTGATATCGAAAGGCGCATCAGCATTCAAACAATCGGCCCAGACAAGGTAAACCAGCTCCGGCATGTGCGTTGGTTTGAAAGTTTGGGGGGCGGAAAGGGCAAAGGCCTCCAAGGCATCAAGTTGCATATGCAGCGTTTATCCGAACTGATTGCACCAAAGTTCGAAAAAGTCGATGCTGAGCTGTCGCGCGGCCTGGCAGATCTTGATATTGCTAGCTGGAGAAAACCCCGGGGAGGCTATTTCATATCGTTGGATGTCGTCCCAGGAACAGCCAAGCGTACTGTCTTGCTTTGCCAGAATGCCGGTGTGACTTTGACTGAGGCTGGAGCAACTTGGCCAGGTGGTTACGACCCGGCAGACTCAAACATCCGTATAGCACCTACCTATCCCTCATTGGAAGAACTGGCTTTGGCTTGTGAGCTTTTGTGTCTTTGTGTGAAGCTTGCTGCTATCGAAAAGCTTTTAAGCTAGAGGAGAAGAGGCTATGTCAAAAATAGTTGGGACCTGGATCATCACAGTTCTTGCTGTTGCAGCGGCATTTACTCTTTTGCCAGGAGTGGGCTTTCACAGTGGCGGTTTTAGCTTGAACCTTCCAGGAATCCTTGGCAGCGATGTTATCTTCTCCACATTTGTTTTTTCAGCAGTCTTTGCTTTGTTGAATACTTTTATCAAGCCGATTCTTAAAATAGTTACTTTACCGATTACTATTATCACATTGGGCATATTTGCACTCGTTCTAAATGTCCTAATGATTTATCTAGCCCAATGGCTTTCCAACACTTTCTTTGAAACAAGGTTTTATATTGACAGTTTTACCAGTGCCTTTTGGGCAGCAATTGTGATTAGCATCGTTACTGCTATTCTAGGGCTGATAACTGGTGTGGACTCAGATCGAAAGAAGACCAAAAAGAAAAAGAATGCCAAGCAAAGCCAAAAGATCTAAATCGAAAAACAAGATTAAAAACCTCGCATAATGGGGTGCGGATTAAAAAATACAGCCAAGCCTGCTCCAGATTTACGATTGTCTGCGATTTTTTCACATCATTAAAAAAGCTGTTTTACAAAAGCCCTGGTCAGTAATTTGTGGGTCTTTGGTAACATATTTTTTTGCCCGAGAAAAATGCAGACAATCGTAAATCTCTAGCACTTAGCCTTAAATAACGTGTTAGGCATAAATTAATATAACACTAGTCAATAAGCTAGTACACAGCGACATGGAAAATGCAAACACTTGACTGTAATAAGCTAAAACCCGCTGGATAATTACGTTTCACAATACTGCTGCATAGGCTAAGACATATCACATGAATCATCGTCAGATATGGCAATTGCATCGGCTCCTCGACTTGCTAGCCACTCTAAGACTTGCCCGACCATTAAAGGGACAGCTGCCTCTACAGCAGGGCTTAAGCCAATTTCAAAAGCTGGTGGCGAAATGTCTGCGACTTGCACTCCCAGGCAGGTGACAGGTGGTTTTATCCCTATAAGCTCTGCTGCATTCAAGATATCGATTAGCCTTGTGTCATGGGCACCGCGGAACACCTGGTAGTCTTGTAGTTCATCTGGAGAAAAGCTAAGGATCGTTCCTGGTTCTTCGCCAGTTTTGTCTAGCGCGTCAATAATCAGGACATCGTTGGCTGAGCGCAGGTCGGATATCATAGCCATCCCCATGACGCCTCGATCGAGGATACTCACATTTGGCGGGAAACGATAATTAGTTGCTAGCTCATGGGCAATGCGGGAACCGAAGCCTTCATCCAGCAAAAGAATATTGCCAACACATAAAACAAGCAGTCGGCTGTTTGTCTGAAGCTTGGTTTGCATGTAGTTCTCCGCAGATGAATAAAATGGTGCCCCCGGTAGGATTCGAACCTACGGCACCAGGTTTAGGAAACCTGTGCTCTATCCCCTGAGCTACGAGGGCACTGATTTTGACATTCTACACGATTTTGGAACTACAAATGGTGCTTTCATCACTTCTCGGTTGGCGCTTGTTTATAGTTCATCGATCAGCCTACGGTTCAAGTTGCGTTTGCCCTTTGAAATATTACTCGAGACACTGCCAATTTTCACATTTAGGACTTCAGCGATCTGTCTGTAGCTCATTGCCCCGAAATAATGCAGGATCAAAGGCACTCGTTGAGCGGGAGCCAGTTGCTGGATGTGCATCAGGAGATGCTCGCGGGCTTGGTTCTGGTCAAAGCTAGCTTCTGGCAGCTGGCTGATATCTTGTTCGACTAACTGATTAATCAAGCTGGTGGACTCTTTTGTGTCTAAGTCAATTTCTAGAGTCTTACGCCTTCTGTTCGATTTATTGTTGCGGGCACAAGTTCGCACAATGATGCGTTCGAGCCAAGCTGTGAAAGCTTCAGGGCTTCTAAGCTGCCCAATGTCAGAGATCAACTGCTCAGTCACTTCCTGGGCGACGTCTTCGACTTGGTTGCCATCGTCCAGACGTAGCGAGCAGTTCACAAGAATCATTTTTTGAAACCGGGTAGCGAGCTCTTCTAAGTCACTGGTTATACCACTGCTTGCACCTTGTATCAGACGATTAAGTTCATCATTCATAGACAAGCCACTAAATAGAGAAAAACATACTCAGTAAACCTATACCCAGCAATATTGTCATACCAATAATGAAAAACGGGCTTGAGAAAGTGAGCATAAAGGGGCGAGGCAAAGGCTCGTCATCAACAGCTGGGGTAGGTATTAAGCCCGTCGGTGACTTAAGTGAAGAGAGGCCGTCTGTTTGGACAGTCGCTGGTGTCTGGTATTGTGCACCCGGGTAGGGCTGATATTGTTGTTGGTATTGTGCCGGTTGGGCTGTTTGTCCATATAGCGGCTGGGGCTGCTGGTAGGCAGTTTGCTGCTGGGGCTGTTGGTACATTGGTTGTTGCGGCTGCTGTTGGTAGCTTTGGTACTGCGGTTGCGGCTGCTGATAAGTAGCTGGCTGTTGTGGTTGTTGCTGGTACTGTGGTTGGCAGCCTTGCTGCTGGCTAGCTTGCTGATACATTGGCTGTTGCGGCTGCTGTTGGTACTGTGGTTGGTAAGCTTGCTGCGGTGGCTGTTGCTGCTGATACATTGGTTGTTGCTGCTGTTGCGGCGGGTAGGATTGCTGCGTTGCTTGCCCGAAAGGAGATTGCCCGGGCTGCGGCTGCTGCGGCTGCGGCGACTGGTACAACGGCTGCTGGGGCTGTTGGTACATTGGCTGTTGCGGTTGCTGCGGCGACTGGTACAACGGCTGCGTTTGCTGGTTCGCTTGCAGCTGGTAAGGTTGGTTTTGGGCTACAGCCCCTGGCACTGTTTGTTGCGGTTGATTATAGGCTTGGGCCTGTTGGTAAAGTGGTGTTGGCAAGGATTGCGAAAATAGCGACCGAGACGATGGATTGTACAGGTCAAGCGACATGGCATTATTGACGATGCCTGTTTCAGCAGCTGCATACTTGGGTATGTCTAAGGCGAAGTACATACTGCCTGGTCGATTCTGCTGCAGTATAACCTTTATCCGTTGTCTGTTGACAATCAAGACAGCAATGGCCGCTAATAGAATAAGCACATATATAAGAACAACCGAGTTTTCAAGGCCACGCATTGTAACTTGGGTGTTCATATAAATACTGTTTAATACAACATTCAATAAAACAGAATACCCATTATTGATAATATGCATTAAGATAGACCACTTCATGGAGAACCGTTGTGCTACATAGGCAAGTATAAGACCGACAGTAAAGGCAAAGAAAGCTTGATTCAGATACATATGGTATGCACCAAAAATCATGGATGATACTAATATTGCATAATTGATCCCGAAGCGTTCCAACGAGCGCAGTATCGCCCCTCTAAATATTATTTCTTCCACAATTGGACCCACTATAACGATATAGAGGTAGCCCATAGGGTTCATCAACGACCCTATGCTATCCTCGTAAGAAGCTATTGGGGAAAAGTTGAATGCACCAAATAAGCGATCCAAAGATATACTGATTAAGCCAAAAGTAACCTGTGCTCCAAACATCAACAATATCAGTAGCAGGTAGTCAGGGACTTTGATTTTTTCGTTTACATGCGTAATGTCTGTCGTGAGCAGCCTTTTTCCGCGTAAGGCAAACATTATTGCAGCACCGGCAATGATCCCAACTATGCTCGCCAAGCCAGCCTGTTTCATAAGGCTTTCCATGGTTTGTGCGGTGTCATACATAATCGAGGGGCCTCCAATTGCTATGACCATTACATAAACCACCACTACTGAAGCAATGTTGATCACGTAAAAGCCAAGCATAACTAGCATAATAGCCATCATCTGCTTTCGCAGGGTAGCCTTATACAGGTTGGAGATGTATGTCATCATGTGCTAATCCTCTCCTGCTTATCCGCTGCGCAAAGGTCTATCCGCTGCGCAAAGGTTTATTCGCTGCGCAAAGCCTCAACCGGGTCACGCCTAGACGCTGCCGCTGAGGGAATCAAGCCAGCAACGAACGATAAGACACAACTGATCACAATTAAAACCAAAGAAGGGGGAAGAGGCAATTGGGCTATGTTTTGCACATCGATAGCTGCATAGACAATCATATTAGCCGGTATGCAAGCCAATGCTGTCAGGGCAACCCCCAATACACCGGCAGTAAACCCGATGATCAACGTCTCAGCGTTAAAAACATTACCTACATCCCGCTTGCTTGCCCCTATAGAACGTAAAATCCCTATCTCCTTTTTCCGTTCTAGAACAGATATATAAGTAACAATCCCAATCATAATACTAGATACAACCAGCGATATGGCTACAAAAGCAACCAAAACCATGCTGATCATATCGATAATATCGGTAACCGAGCTCATTAACGCACCAACAATGTCTGTATAAATGATCACCTTGCTGTCTTGCCCAGACTCCTCCATGTTTTTGTTGTAGGTGTCTAAAATATCGATGACTGCCTGCTTGCACTCAAAGTCCCTAGGATAGATAGACACCCCTGAGGGTATCCGGGGGTCGGCGTGGCCGAGTAGTTTCAGATTGGACTCGTATGACTTTTGTGTCCTGCTCATCATGGACATCATCAGTGAAGTCAGGTCCTCTTGGCTCATATTGAACTGAAAAGCACTTCCAAATAGATCTGCATCAAAGCCTAAAGCACCGGTCAAAGCCCCAGACAATTGATCCATTACCAAACCCATGCCGGCTGTCATCTGCCATTGCATGGCAAGCATGAACTGCGTCAGGAAATCAGTCAAGACAGTCTGCAGGTAGGTCGACAGGCCGATAGTCAGTTTCGTGATCATAGGATCCAAGTCCACATTGATGTCAAAATACGTATACATCCGCTCAACCACCGATGGGTCAAGTACCCAAAGGGAGAAGTCCTCACTGATGTCTTGGATGACCTCGTCTGCCGTGTAACCATACGAAACCATGAAATTGCTCAAAATGTTCGTCACCAGGCTGATGAGGATATCGTTGTTCATAGAGCTGCCGAGGCCGAACAAGACCACATCGATGTTCTCTTCCAACCAAAGCGGGAAGGCGTCAGCCATGCCATTGGCATCGATATTGTTTGCAGCGCAATACTGCATGAAGTCACCGATTAGCCCCGCAACGACATTTGTCAAAGTATCGTACTGGATAGCCAAGGCAATGCCTTGGGCAAGGTAGGCCTGTACTTGGGGGTCGTTCATGTATTCGCTGAAGTCGGCCATTATCTGTTGAGAGTAGTCAGGGAATTGCTCCTCTACGTAGTCCCCCAAGACCATAAAGGCAAAGTTTATCAAGCCCTCAAGAGGCAGGTCGTCAGCTTCGAGCATTAAGAACATAGCCGAAAAATCCAAAGCAGGAAAATCCGGCGTCGTTACCGTCATGCTGTCTGCGTCCATCAATCCAGAATAATCGATTCCATCCAGGGCACTGGCGTCGAAAGTAAAGGCATCCGCTATTGCATCCTCGTCGATGGTCAGCAGCTTGCTCATGTCAAACTCAACGACCCGCTCGTTATTGATGTCCTCAAAAGTCTTGCCGGTAAAGACGTCGACTTCACGATGCGCTATCTGCTCTTGGACGAGCTCGTTTTGTGCGGCTTGGTCCATCAAATAGTCGATCAGCTCAGGCGTGTAGTTGATTCCTGGGCGCAAAGGTGAAAGGTCGCTATCGGGATTAGACCCTACAATTCCGACAATGCGCAGGCGTTCGGAGTCAGCCACTAGGCCCTTTAAGTAAGACTCGTCCTCGCGATGGTCCACATATACCTCGTATGTCTCGTCATACGAGTAATAGTCTGAGGCCAAGACCAGTCGCAAATCCACGTCCATGATGTCTTCATAGCTAAAGACTCGGTCGTCTATGGGGATAAGAACTTCCTTTTGGTTAATAAAGTCCTCAAGCATTTGATCGAGTATCGCAGGGTCGCGCAGCCCCAGGGTATACATCACATAGTCGCTGGTGAGGTTGCGGCCTACAACCACTAGCACGCACTCGTTGTAGGACTCAGGCCATCTTCCAGCCAAAACGTTGTAGTGTGGCTCGATCAGGATACGGTTACGGGGCAGAGGGTTAAAGATGCTCATATTGATGCCCATACTGAAAGCCGAGGACGAAGAGCCCATGCTACCGGCAGACGGGTCCATCAGCCTGCTCATAGTGTCAGGGTTGACTTGCCTCACTTGGCTTGAAGTGTCACCGAGATAGATCTGAGGGGTCACGTCATAGGTGTACTCGATGGCATTGACAGAATCCCATATCTCGTTGGTATCGTCATCTAAGAAGACCTTTAGTGACTCCAAGTCGTTTGTGGTCACTGACTCGAACACACTGGACAAGAGGTTTATCTCGCGAACATATCCTTCTCCCCCAGTAGTGATCTGTATCTTTGAGTCGCTTTCCTCTGTATCGTCTCCTGTGTTGCCAAGCATCATTGCCGTAAAGTCCATTCCAGTACTGTTGATTGTCAGGGGGTATTGGGACAATGTGCTTTCCTCCACATTTTTTATATACATGTTTACGCCGTTTGCCAAAGCCAGGATCGCAGCAATGCCGATGATGCCGATCGACCCGGCAAAAGCCGTCATTAAGGTACGTCCCTTCTTGGTCATCAGGTTGGAAAATGACAATAGCAGCGAAGTCAGGAAGCTCATTGACGCGCGCCTGGCCGTACTGTTCGGTTTTAGCGGGGCCAAGCTGGCGTCGAAGTCGTCAGAGTCGGAGACCAGCCTGCCATCCGAGAGGTTTATTGTACGAGTCGCATAGGTCTTTGCCAGGTCGGGATTATGCGTGACCATGATCACTAGCCGGTCGTCAGCGATACGCTTCAGCAATTCCATGATTTGCAGACTGGTCTTCGAGTCGAGTGCTCCAGTCGGCTCGTCTGCCATTAGTATCTCAGGGTCGTTTACCAAAGCCCGGGCGATTGCGACCCGCTGCATTTCTCCACCTGATAATTGGTTAGGCTTCTTATTGATGTGCTCGCTTAGGCCGACCTCGGACAGTACCTGCTTGGCGCGTTGTTGCCGCTCTGACTTGGACACTCCTGACAAGGTAAGGGCTAATTCGACGTTCGAGAGGACTGTTTGGTGGGCGATCAGGTTGTAGCTTTGGAAGACAAAGCCAATGCGGTTGTTGCGGTAGGTGTCCCAGTCACGGTCTTTATAGGCTTTGGTCGAGACTCCGTCAATTACCAACTCGCCGGAATCGGCTTTGTCCAAGCCACCGATGATATTGAGCAGGGTCGTCTTGCCTGAGCCGGAGGGGCCCAATATTGCTGCGAACTCATTGTCCCGAAAGGTAACCGATAGACCGTCAAGGGCGGTTTGCTCGAAACCAGCGGTTTTATAGGTTTTTGTGATGTCTTTAAGTTGAAGCATGTCATTGCCTTTCCCGGGCTGTCATAGATCGTCGATTGGAGTAACGCATAGTAGCCTCAATACAATGCTTTGAATGGCATCGCTCATTGCTGCAATATCAAAATCAGTATAGCTTTGTAAAATTCCCTTAAATCCTGAAATAATAAAGATAGCCGTCTGCTCTGGGAAATCGCAATTCCACGAGCCGTCCTCGTTGCCTCTTTCGATTAGTTGCTGGACCATCGGCAGGGAGTACAGGGTCAGTTTGTTTTGGATATAGTCTTGAATAGCCGGGTCTTCTTTCATCTCGATGAAAAAATCGTCATATTCGCGTAGGTGGTCATGTAGTTGCGTGCCCTTAGTGATGAACAGGTCCAGGCAGTCTATTGCCCGGCCTTCGAACTCGTCTAGGAATTCCATGGTCGCTAGGCGTTCTTCGGCAGCGATCTCGTCGAACACTGAATAGAGCAGCCATGCCTTGGACTTGAAGTAATGGAATATCAAACCTTGGGCAATGCCTAACTCATGTGCGATCTCTGCCACCGATGTGTTCTTGTAACCGTTTTTGATGAAGAACCTTCGTGCAGTAGAGATAATCTCTTGACGGCGCTCTTCAAAGGGCTTAATCACTCGTTTTGCCATGAAACCTTCCTTTTTAAGTTCTCTGCAACTACCCTCTCGACTGCACAAACGACCATAGGGCTGCCTCGTCAAGACATAACAAAAGGGCAATGGATTTAAAAGCAGCCCGTAACTGCGCTAAAAGCAAGCCCTCATCGCTAGAAGCAAACTCGCCTCTTGGCCTAGGTGCAGCGTATTAAAGTTTTAAAGGTAGACACGGGAGTCTAGTATGTATTATTGATTGAGTTCAGTCAATTTGGGATTCAACGATTATGATTAGTGTTTCGTAATGGTTACTTATCAGCTTACATCACAGAGGTCAAAAGCCGACGGCCAAAGTGAATGGGACCACCCCTTTGCTAACGCTCCAGAGCTACATGAAAAACAGGCTGTCTTGGTTTTCTCCACATAAGTAGAGTTATACTACTCTTCTACCCGATATCGGGATAAACGCGTTTCAGGAGGGTATTATGAAGAAGAATTATCTGATGACTCCGGGACCGACACCAGTGCCTGCGGAGGTTTTGCTGGCAACTGCGCGCCCGATGATTCACCACCGTACTACGGACTTTGAGGCTGTCGTCCGGGATTGCGTCGAAGGTTTGAAGTATGTTTTTCAAACGCAAAACGACGTCATGATCTTTGCGTCGTCCGGCACAGGAGTGATGGAGGCTTCGATCGCCAACTGTTTTTGTCCTGGGGATAAGGTCTTGGTCACCCAAAACGGCAAGTTTGGCGAGCGTATGGCGCAGATCGCAAATGTCTACGGGCTGGATGTGCATGTCCTTTCATATAGTTGGCGTGAAGTTGTCTCGTCTGAGGACATAAAGGGTTTTCTAGCTGCAAACCCAGATACCCGAGGCGTCGTTGTCACGCAGTCAGAGACTTCTGCTGGGGTGCTAAACGACGTTCAGACGGTTGGTGCGATTGTGGCTGAGTATCCAGAGTGCATACTCATTGTCGATAGTATTACGGGAATCGGCGCAGTGGAGTGCCGAACCGACGAGTGGGGCCTTGACGTCGTGATGACCGGCTCGCAAAAGGGCCTGATGCTGCCGCCGGGACTGGCCGCTGTGTCGGTAAGCGCCAAAGCCTGGGCGGCTTGTGACCGGTCAAGCCTGCCGAAGTTTTATTTCGACTGGAAGAAATACAAGAAGAGCCTAGAGGACGATACGACTCCGTTTACTCCGGCTGTCTCGCTGATGATCGGCCTGGCAGAGTCCCTCAAGCTGATGCGCGAGGAAGGACTGGAGAATATTTTTGCCCGCCATGCCCGTTTGGCAGAGGCGACCCGGAGGGCTTGCGAGGCCATCGGGCTAGAGTTGTTTGCCCCAGTCGAAGGCCGAGGCAATGCCGTTACCCCCATCTTGATACCAGAAGGCATCAATGCCGACGACTTGGTAGACATTATGAAAAACAAGCATGGCGTGACTGTCGCTGAAGGCCAGGACGATTACAAGGGCCGCATCATACGCATCGGCCATCTCGGGTATTTTGGGGACTTCGATATCATTACGACCATCGCTGCCCTGGAGATGAGCTTGACCGAGCTGGGCTTTGAGTTTGAGACAGGCAGCGGGATCAAGGCTGCCGAAATGGTCTTAATGGGAGAATAGCAATTGAGAAGAGCAGTTTATTGGCGACTTAAATAAAAAGTCTCAATGTGGTTATTGGAGGAGAAATGAGTAAGGTACTAGTCACAGAGAAAATATCCGATACAGGAATCGAGATACTGCGTGAAGCTGGACATCAAGTCGATATAATCTTCGACCTCAGTCCTGACGAGCTGCTTACGACGATTCCTGAATATGACGCTTTGATCGTCCGCTCGGCCACCCAGGTTACGCGCGAGGTCTTCCAAGCAGCAAGCAACCTGAAAGTCGTTGGCCGGGCCGGGGTCGGTGTGGACAATGTCGACGTCGAAGCAGCTACCGAGCACGGCGTGATCGTCTGCAACGCCCCAACCTCGAATGTCATCAGTGCTGCCGAGCAGACCTTTGCCTTGATGCTGTCAGCAGCCCGTCGCACCCCTCAGGCCAATGCCTCGATGAAGCAAGGGCTTTGGGAGCGCAACAAGTTTTCGGGGAACGAGTTATACCAAAAGACGCTCGCTATATTCGGCATCGGCCGTATTGGCGGGCTTGTTGCCGCACGGGCAAGGTCATTTGAAATGAAGTGCATCGGTTACGACCCATATGCCACCCAAGAGCGTGCCGATGAGATCGGGGTCACACTCTACGAAAGCATGGACGAACTGCTGCCACTGGCAGACTTCATAACAGTCCACATGCCCGCCACTAAAGAGACCATCGGTATGTTTGGCCCGCATGAGTTCGAGCTCATGAAAGAAGGAGTCTACCTGATAAATGCAGCCCGTGGCGGCATTTTCGACGTTGACACGCTAGCCGAGGCCGTGCGTAGCGGCAAGGTGGCAGGCGCTGGAATCGACGTCTATGAGGAGGAGCCCTGCACGGAGTCCCCGATGCATGAGCTCGAGCAGATCATACTGACGCCCCACCTTGGGGCTTCGACTGAGGAAGCCCAGCTGCGTGCCGGCATTCAGACCGCAGAGTTCGTAAACCTCGGCCTAGAGGGCAAAATGGTGCCGACTGCAGTCAATGTGCCTCTGGTCCCAGACGATGCGATGACTGCGGTACAGCCATTCATCGAGGCTGCCCAGACAGCTGGACAGTTCCTGTCCCAACTGGCTGACGGAGCGGTAGAGTCCTTGACTGTGCGCGTATTTGGGGACCTGGCCAAAAACGACTGCAGCCTGATCGGCTCGGCAGCCTTGCGCGGGATATTCGCCCAGTTTACCGATGCGCCTGTCAACTTTGTGAATGCCAACTACCTTGCCGAACAAAGAGGCGTCAAGGTCCGGGTCGAGAACAGCGACCAGCGCACAGAGTATGCAAGCAAGGTGAGCTTCGAGGCGCGTTCAGGTGCTGAGACTTATGAGGTAGCTATAACCACGTTTGGTTCGCATGACACCATGCGCATCATCTCCGTGATGGGATTCATGCTTGACTTGGTCCCAGGCAAATATGTCTATATTGTCAGTTACCAAGACCGGCCCGGTCAGCTAGGGCGCATGGGCACGATACTTGGTGATGCTGGCGTGAACATCTCGACCATGCAAATCGGGATACGCGAAGACTCCGACCGGGTGCTGGTGATGATGAATGTCGACGACCCGATCGATGCTGACTTGCGGGCACGGGTCGACGAGGCGGTCGGTTCGGAGAGGGGATGGTTCATCCAACTGTGAGCCAAAGGGGATCCAGAGGTCGTCAAAGTATCTACAAGCCGTTTACCGCGAAAGCGGCAATCGAGCTGGCTAGCCCGCCGACCTGGTCGGCGGCGCTTTCGCCGGTTCTAGTCGGAGGAGCAGCTGCTTGGGCCCTGACAGCAGTCGTTCCTTTCCAGTTTGACGCCCGTGCTATAACCTGTTGGCTGCTCATGCTGGTTTGCGCCTTGTGCGCTCAGTCGGCTGTGAACACCTTAAACGACTACCAAGACTTCAAATCGGGGCTTGACACCAAAGAGACTATTCTGGATAAGACCGACGCTTCGATTCTGTATAACGCAATAGACCCCAAAGCTGCCCTGGCCTTTGGGGTGGTCTTGTGCCTTCTAGCTGTAGGCTTCGGGGTCGTTGTTGCCCTTCTCTCCCAGTGGTGGCTCTTGCTGCTAGGTGCCCTAGGGGCTGCTGCAGTGGTCTTTTACTCCCTTGGGCCTAAGCCCATCTCCTACCTGCCGCTCGGCGAGGCCGTGAGCGGACTGGCCATGGGAGGTATCATCACCGTCTCCACCTATGTCGCTCTGACCAAAAAGTTCACGCCTTTGATCATTTTGATCTCCCTACCAGCTGTTTTGGCGATAGCCCTGATCATGCTGACCAATAACTCATGCGACATCGTCCGCGACCGGGAAGCTGGCAGGAGGACGCTTGCCGTAAAACTCGGCTCGGAGAAGTCAAAGAGGCTTGCCGGCATCCTTGCAGTCGTCACCATGCTTTGGATGGCCATGGCGTCTGTGATGTTTTGGCTGGTCGCCCTGGTCCCAGTCAGCCTGGCTTCGATGCTCGGGTACAAAAAGCTCAGCCTGATCATCCGCGGCAACTATGACATTCAAAACCGCCAGGCGATGATGAGCAACATCAGCTCTTGGTGCTTCCTGGTCAACAGCTGTTGGGCAGGCGGACTGCTCGCTTCCGGCCTGATCGGCATGTGGTTTGCTTGAGCCCAAGCGATAACCTGACTAAGACCAAAGCTAAGACCCCCGAGCAAAAGCGGGCCTTTGTCCACGATGTCTTCGAGACGATCAGTGACGACTACGACCGCATGAACGACATCGAGAGCTTTCGCCTGCACCGGGGGTGGAAGAAGGCTTTGGTAAAGCAGGTGGTAGCCGCTTTGCCTGTCGATGCGAAAAGCCCCCTGGTCCTAGACGTCGCCTGCGGGACTGGCGACATCTCGCTCGCCCTTGGCCAGGCTCTCCCTGATGCCCAGGTCGTTGGCCTGGACTTTTCAAACAATATGCTGGCTGTAGCACGAAGACGTCTCACAGGCTTGCCCAATCCTTCGCCCAGCATTGACTTTATATGGGGAGACGCCCTTAGTCTGCCCTTTGCTGACAACAGTGTCGATGCTTTGACCATCAGCTTCGGACTACGGAACCTGCCTGACTTCGAGGCTGCCCTGAAGGAGTTTGCGAGAGTCATCAAGCCAGGCGGGTCCTTTTTTTGCCTGGAGGCCTCTTACCCGTCTCTACCAGTCATTAAACACCTCTTCCGCCTCTATTTCCGCTACCTGATGCCGCTTATCGCTGCCTTGATGGTAGGGCATCGCCAACAATACCAGTGGCTGAACGACTCCACTGAAGTGTTTTTATCCAAATCAGAGCTTTCCAGCTTGATGCAGGGATGTGGCTTTCACAATGTCAAGGCGCGCAGCTTCTTTTTCGGGGTGGCTGCCCTTCATCAGGCTAAAGCCTAGGGGCAAGTATCGAGACGATAGCCTCTAGACAGGTGCCTTAATCTAAACACTCCGCTTAGTGCGTGGTAGACTATGCAGATTAGAAAACGGTATCCAAAAATGGAGGCTTGATCCTACGAAGCGGCTAGGATTCATTTATTGCTACGATTTTGCTGGGCCTTTATTGGGGCATCCCGCATGGGGCTTCTCCACATAAAGACGCAAGGGCACCAAAACAAGGAGCGAGTATAGTGGTCAGTCAAAACGATTCCGACTCACGGCTGGAGCTGACAGGTGATTTGTCGGTCGGCGGCCCTCCAGCGCGCCGATGGGCGTGGGTGGAGGTCAACCTGGAGGCGATTCGGCGTAACCTGCAGCGTTTTCGGCGCTTGATCGGGCCTGACGTGATGATCATGGCGGTTGTCAAAGCCGATGCCTACGGGCATGGTGCGGTCAGGGTTGCGCAAAAGGCGCTGGCGTCGGGGGCCAAGTGGTTAGGCGTCTCGAACGTGGAGGAAGGCATCGAGCTGCGCAAAGCCGGCATCGCGGCACCGATCTTGGTGCTATCCGAACCGCCTGCCTCGACGATTGACTTGATCCTGCACTACGGGCTGACCCCTGCCGTCCACTCCACAGAGTTCGCTTTGAGCCTGGGCGAGGCAGCGTCAGCGATGGGCCGCATTGCTCCTTACCATTTGAAAATCGATACCGGGATGAACAGGGTGGGAGTCCATTCTGACGACGCCCCAGACCTCTTGCGCACGATCGACTTTCACAGCGGGCTGCAGCTACAGGGGGTCTTTACCCATTTTGCCACTGCCGACGAGGCTGACACCTACGAGATTACCCGACAGTATGACCGGTTCATGAAGGCCCTGGCCGAGATGCGCTATATGGGGATAAACCCGGGCATCGTCCATGCCGCCAACACCGCAGCCACGATCCGTTACAAACAGGCGCATTTCAACATGGTGCGAATCGGGATCGGCATGTACGGCATGCATCCCAGCGAGATAACGCAATCCCAGATGGAGCTGTACCCGGCGATGAGCGTCTATGCCCGCGTGACGATGGTGAAATCGGTCCCGATGGGCGAGGGAGTCAGCTACGGGATGCTGTACAGGTCGCCTGGTAATGTGCTCATTGGGACCCTGCCTATCGGCTATGCTGACGGCATCGCCCGCGAGCTGTCCGGAAAAATGGACATCCTGCTGAAAGGCCGCCGCCTGCCCCAAGTAGGCAACATCTGTATGGACATGATGATGTTCGAGGCCAACCAGCGTTCTTCTGCTGGACGCTTGGCAATTCAGCCGCAGGTCGGGGACGAGGTCGTGATTGTCGGCCGGGACGGCGAGGAATGGATCACCCTAGACGAGCTGGCCCAGACGCTTGGCACTATCAATTACGATATGGCTTGCCGCTTAGGCGAGCGGCTCGAGCGCCTGTATGTGGAGTAGGGCAAAGATGCCGAAAAGCCTAGAAGAGTTACGCCAAGAGATCGGGGACTGCCGACGCTGTGCGCTATGCGAGACCCGGACGACCTTGGTATTCGGCGTTGGGAACCCTGAAGCGACGGTGATGTTCATCGGCGAGGCCCCCGGGCGTCAAGAGGACCTAGGCGCCGAGCCCTTCATCGGGGCAGCCGGCCAATACCTAAACGAGCTGTTGGCTTTGGCTGGGCTGACGCGCCCAGAGATCTATATTGCCAACGTCTTAAAATGCCGTCCGCCTGAGAACCGCGACCCCTCGCCAGTAGAGATTGAGGCCTGCTCGCCCTTCCTGCGCGAGCAGGTACGCTGCATCGGCCCGCAGATTATCGTGACTTTAGGCAACTTCGCCACGCACTTCATCTTGCGTACCGACCGCGGCATCTCGGGCCTGCGTGGCCAGATCCATATCACCGGGGCATTCTCGGTGCTGCCGATCTTCCACCCGGCGGCAGCAATCTATGACCGCTCCAAACGGCCGGTCATGGAGGACGACTTCCGCTTGTTGGGAAGGCTGATCGAGACGCGGCGGGCTGAATATGCGCAGAAGGCCGGGCAGGAACAGCAGGCCGGGCAGGAACAGCAGGCCGGGCAGGAACAGCAGGCCGGGCAGGAACAGCAGGCCGGGCAAGCGAAGTCTGGGCAAGCACAGGCCGTAGCGGGTACGAGAGCCGAAGCGGGCGCAGAGGCCGAAGCCGACGACCGCCCGGTTCAAGAAGGCCTGGACATATGAGCTTCGAATTGGTCTCTAAGAGCAGTGAACAGACTAGAAGCTATGGTTATCAAATAGCTAGCATATTACTGGCAAACGACGTCCTGCTCCTCAGTGGCGACCTGGGGGCAGGCAAGACAGAGTTCACGAAGGGCATCGCCGAAGGCTTAAGCGTTGACGAGCCGGTCAACTCGCCGACCTTTAACCTCTTGATGGTACATGAGCTGGCTGCCGGCCCAGAGGCATTGCCGCCAAAGCCCCATGCCCTCTATCATTTCGACCTGTACCGGCTTGACGACTCCAGTCAACTGGAAGACCTTGACTACTTTGGCCTGCTAGAGGATGGTGGGCTTTCTGTTGTGGAGTGGGGAGACCGTTTCCCAGAGGCCCTGCCGCTTGATTTCCTGCACGTCAGAATAAGCATTTTAGACGATAATACTCGCCAACTGCAATTTGCCTCATTCGGCAAACGGTCGCAGCAAAGACTGACTGAGTGGATGAGGCTTTGTGCGCAAGTCCCAGACGACTGACCTAGGCACAAGCGAACAGGGAGCTAATGGCTGCAAACCAAAAAGACAAGCAATACATTCTGGCAATTGACACCGCAACAGCAGACATTGCCATCGCGCTAGGGCTGACTGCTTGCGACATTTTCACTGTTCGCGACATCAGCCCAACCGACATTACCTTGCTGTCCAGCCGCAACATCTTGGCTTCAAGGCAAGCCAATACGAACTTGCTGCCAGCGATTGACGAGCTGCTGGGGCATCAAGGGATTGACAAGTCCACGCTAAGCGCGCTTGTCTGCGGTCTTGGCCCGGGATCGTTTACAGGAGTTCGAATCGCCTTGGCTACGGCCAAGGGGATCGCACGGGGCTTGAATGTCCCCCTATACGGCGTCTCGACGCTGGACGCGCTGGCCTGGCAGGCGTGGGCGCATGGCTTCTCTGGACGGCTGGCAGTCGTCGCCGATGCCATGCGCAACGAAGTGTACACGTCCCGTTACGACCTCGACGACCACGGGGTGATGCGGATCGACCATCACAGCGTGAATAAAGTAGACGATATTATGCAACGTTGGACAAGCCAATGGACAAATATGACCCTAGCAGGTGACGGTTTGTCAAAGTACGCCGACGCCTTCGCCAAGAACGCCAGCGGCCTGTTCGAGATAAGCGACGAGTCGCTTTGGCACCCCAGCGGCCATGGCCTATTGCTGACGATGGCGGCAAATTGGGCAGAGCTGCGCCAATATGGGGACGCAGGCAGCCTGCTGCCGATCTATACCCGTTTGTCGGACGCCGAGGAAAACGAGCGCCTGCGCCTATCCCAAGGCGGCCAAATGAGTCCAGGCCAGGTATTGGACGTTCCCGCCAACGGCGTGCTCGAGCCGCAGCGCAGCGCAGTCCTTTACCGCCCGATGGCACTCCAAGACACCCCTTGGGTGGCGGACTTGGAGGCACGCAGCTTCATTGATGCCCCCGGAACTGGGGAGTGCTGGGACGAGGCGGCTTTTCGGTCGGAGCTCTACGCCCTGAACCGGTCTTGGTGGGTGGCTTGGCAGGGCCAGCAGCTGGCCGGCTATATCGGCGGCTGGCTGATTGACGACGACATGCATATCCTCGACCTGGCAGTCGACCCCAGCCTGCGCCGGCAAGGCGTGGCCAGCTCCTTGCTCAGCCA
>WRNE01000034.1 GCA_009776725.1 Coriobacteriia bacterium | reverse complement strand
AGCAACCCGCGCAGGCTCCCGGCTACGGTGCACAACCGCCGATGCAGCAGCCAGCGCAGGCTCCCGGTTACGGTGCGCAACCACCGATGCAACCGCCGATGCAGCAACCCGCGCAAGCCCCCGGCTACGGTACGCAGCCACCGATGCAACCGCCGGCACAAGCCCCTGCCTACAACCCGCAACAGCAGGCACCGGCCTACGGTGCGCAGCCGCCAGCTCAGCAACCGCCAGCTCAGCAGCCGCCGGCTCAGCAGCTGCCAGTGCAAGCCCCCGGCTACAACCAACAGCCGCCAGCCCAAGGCTATAACGCTCAGCAAGCAGCCCCTGCTTACAACGCGCCGCTTCAACCAGTCGTGCAAGAAGCCGTAGCAGCAGCCGAGCCAGAAGGAAACTATGTCACCGGAACAATAGGTGCCCTGCTTGGCGCCATGGTTGGTGCTATTCCGTGGGCTATCGTCTATTCGCTCGGATGGTTCTCTGGTTGGCTCGGCCTCCTTGTAGGCTTTTGTGCAGCTTTCGGTTATGGCCTTTTCAAAGGCAAGAAGACAAAGGTACAAGCAGTGATAGTCATCATTGCGATTATCGTGGGCGTGTTTTTCGGCCAAATCATGGGCGACTTCATAACCATCGGAGCACAGATCGCAGCAGGCAACATCCGCGGGTACAGCTACTTCGAGATCCCTCAGATCTATGGTAGGGTCATTGCGCTAAACCCTGGCGAGTACTTTTCAATCTCTATTAGGAACTTTGGCCTGGGACTGATATTTGCCCTGATCGGCGCTGGGAAGATAATCGCTAACCTCTTCAACACCCAAAAGCAAGCGTAGCTGATCAACTGAATAGGCCTTAAAAAACACTTGGCTCTGCTATGGCAAGACGAGACAGTCGAGGCATCTGGGACCGCTATGCCAAGTTCTATGATGCAGAGGTGTTGCGGTTCAGTAAAGCTGCCTATGAGCGAATGTACCAGATGATGGCTTCGGTGCTGACGCCGGACATGGAGGTCCTAGAGCTCGCCACTGGTACTGGATTGATAGCAATAAACATCGCAAACAGCGTGAAGAGCGTCCAAGCCACGGACTTCTCAGCGGGAATGATTGCTGCAGCAAAAAGGAAAACTAGCCCTGCCAATGTGTTCTTCTCCATCGAAGATGCATTATCAATATCATACAATGATGCTAGTTATGATGCAGTAATCATTTCCAATGCCTTGCATATTATGCCGACGCCCGAGTTGGCGTTGGCCGAGGCCAAGCGCGTGTTAAAGCCAGGCGGACTGCTGATTGCCCCGTCGTTTACCCACGGCCATCTCAGCAACTCCGCCTGGGGCTTCAGCCAGCTGGTCGCAAAGATCGTAGGCCTAGAGACTTATTCCAAATGGTTGCCCGAAGAATACGTCGCCTTCATTCAAGGAAATGGCTTCGATGTAACAAAATGGCAGGTCTTGGATGCAGCCTTTCCTCTCGTCTACCTAGAAGCAAGACCTATATATGGATAAGAACATGCTGGCTGAAAGCTTACTTGCGTCGGCTCACCTTACATACTAGCATAATAGCCCTGAAAGCAGGAAACCGCCTAAATGTGGGATACCATACGCTTTTGACAACCAAAATAAGCTGTTTTGAGCCATTTTGGTTGTCAAAAGCGTATGGTATCCCACATTTAGACACAAACCGACATCTCTTGGGTGATTTTGCTTAAAACCCAAACTACCTATTGATGTAGTAAACAACTAGAATCAAGTCGGAGACTGTCCTTGTCTAACTAAGCGCTGTTTAATTGCTAATTACTTGACACACAGTCCTCCAGTTAGTCCCCAACGAACTACAGCGTCACCACAAAGCAGCTGCCTACCCTCACATCACTTTCGACCTCGATCGTGCCGCCGCAGAGCTCGACGATGCGTCTGACTGTGGGTGAGCCGAGCCCGTTGCCGGATGCCGATCGCGAGGCATCGCCCTGGTAGAAGCGCTCGAAGATATGTGACTGCACCTCCGTTCTCATGCCGATGCCTCGTCGCGAATCGAAACGACGTTGTTCCCACCAGCATTAAAAACGCGGACAGCGATCTTTCCGCCGGGCTCGGAGAACTTGATGGCGTTGTCGATCAGGTTCAGCCAGATCTGGCCGACCAGGTCTTCGTTGCCGTTATACATAAGCGCATCCGCCTGCAGGTCGATACTCAAGCCGCGCACCGTCCAGAGCAGCTCCAGCATCACGATGATGCGGCGCAGCTGCTCGTCTAATCGGAAGGGTTGGCAGTCGCTGACGATCTGGGTAATCTCCACTTTAGAAAGGTTTAGGATGCTGGTCGACAGCTGCACCAGGCGATCGGATTCGCTGATGATGATATCCAGGCATTCTTTCTGCAATTCACTATCAGTAACACAAAGCTAGGTTCAGCTAACTTGTTTTCAAGCTCATTCCCCATACAGCCAGTTGTTGTAAAATTGGCATCAATTCGTCGCAAGCGGACGTTGTCGAGTACTCGACTCTAACGGGCATTTCTAGATATTGTGTCCTAAGCACAAGCCCTGACTCTTCCAGTTCCTTTAGAGAGCTTGCTAGCATCGTATTAGTTATTCCGTTGATTTTGCGTTTCAGAGAGTTAAAACGTGTTGTACCATCTGTGCGCAGAGCACACAGAATAGCAATTTTCCATTTGCCACCGATAAGTCCCATAGTTTTAGTCAAAGGGCAGGAGGTATTACAGGGGCAGCGCTCCTCGCATTGCAGCTCGGTCTCTTTACTCTGTTCCACACGATCAACACATTCAGCCATTTTATGCACCTTGCTTACCATTAGTTATTTTTTGTAAACCTGCTCATATTTATCTGCGTACTTTTCAAGTTTATTTCAAGCAGTAAAATACTACCAGATAGTAAAATGAAAGTAGAGCAGTTTTAACAACCAATCAGAGAGCGAGGAAGATATGAACACATTGGAAGCAATCAAAGCGAGAAGGAGCATTCGTAACTACAACTCAACACCAGTCGAAGATGAAAAGCTAAAGACTATCTTAGAAGCTGGAGCTCATGCGCCAAATGGAGCTGGAGTGGAAGTGTTCTACTCGGTAGTACGCAACTGCGAGGTACTGGAAGAGATCCGAAGTTTGGCAAGAACTCCAAATCAAGCACCTGACTACGATCCGTTTTATGGTGCAACTACTGTTGTCGTCTTATCAGCAGAACCACACCCCATTGGCTGTGACCAGGCTAATGCTGCCTGTGCAGCAGAGAATATGCTTTTGGCTGCCACTGAATTAGGTGTTGGCTCAATCTACCTGCTAGGCTTTGTTCTAGCCTTAAAAAATGACGCAGCAACAATGCAAAAAATCAATATCCCTGAAGGTAAAGTCCCATTATTAGGAATCGCCTTAGGTTACTCTGACGAAGCTCCAGCTGCCCGTGAAGTTGCGATCAAGAATGTGACTTATATCGACTAAACTAGGATACTTGCTTCTTCGAAGGGAGACAATCATAATCCGAGGATTGTAAATCGAGAGCCCTAATCCGGATGGTTTATGCTACCCGCGATCCCAAACAGATGTGCTATCCGGAGGGCTCTCATACCCAAGGGTCTTGCCATGCGTGAGCCCTGAACCGGGGAGTTTATGATACTCGAGAGCCTTCATACCATTAGTTCTTTAGCAAGCGAATAATCAATCATATAAAACAGGAAGGAACCAGCTAAATATGGATAAGCTACAAATCAGCGCAGTTGATCAGCTTTTAAGCCAACTACCAGATAAGGTGGGGTTTTTCGAAGGATCCGAGTACCCAATGCCGATAAAAACAACTTTTCTCGGCGAAACCGGAATCGATCCCAAACAGCTTGCTGACCAGCTACAGCAAAAGCAAAATGGAGATGTGAGGGATTTGCTTGAGCCGGTTTTACTAGCAGCAGAGCTTGTTGAATCGGTAAACAATGATAAAGAGCTGTTCTTTATCGCTGATAAGGATGTTCGCTCTTATGTTTTTAATAGCAAGTGGAAATCCGGTTGGGTTTTACTGTTGGGTACCAACAAAGTGCACGAACTAGCAGCAGCAATGTTCGAGAAGGAGTTTTTAATCTTTACCGATCAGCCAGATATTGCTAACACTGTGTATATTGGCAGTCATGACACAGCACCGATTTATTTCCTGCAGATGATGGTGCGCTACGGTTTGATCTGGGGCAGGATTTTACCAGGTGACGACCATGAGATGGGGCATTTCTTAGAGCGCGACATGCCAGGATACCTGCTGATCAGCGAGGATCTCTCGCCCTTGAAGTATCTGATTGTGCTGGGTTTGATGAAATTAGGCGCTCCAGCTGTTGTACCGTCGACTTTCCCCTTTCCCTACGGAAACAAGGCTCTTGCTGATACCTTTGATGACCAGGTAGACTATGGCTTGCACTTCCCGAACCTGCGTACTCGGTATTATCGTGACGAATTGGTCAGCTTGCCTGATTACTTAAATATCGCTAATGTCAATGAGACTTTCGAGGTTGCAAAGACCCTAGGTGGAAACAGCTTGTTGTTGCGTAAAGCCAGCGGTGTCGAGGCTGGTACGACAGTTTTTTCTCCACATGATAGTAAGCCAAGTGAGGCGGGGCCAAATGAGGAAAGTGTTTCTATACTCATTGAAGTCGATGACGACCTGCTCACGCAAGATTTGGAAGCCATGCTCGAGCAGACTGCGCTGCGGTCGATCAACTACATCGGTGGACTGCGTGCCTCAGAAACAGCAGGCGTGCTGCAGCTGGAGACTTCCGGTGAAGCTTTCGATTTCGTCCAGATCGCTGAGGCAATTTCTGGCGTGATCAGGCTGACTTATCCCAGGCTTGGATACACGCATGTTTTCATACGGCAGGCAAGCGATACTGACGCTCCCCTGGCAGCAGCGGTACAGGCGCATAAACGTGAGCGCAGTGATTACATAAGTTCAATGACTGAGGAGAATACCGATCTGTTCACAGCCTGCACAGAGTGCCGAGCCTTTTCCCAAGAGCACACCTGTTTGATCACACCAGAACGCATGCCGATGTGCGCTGCGAGAACTTATGCCTCCACCAAAGCAGCTGGGCTGTTTGGATCATCGGTAATTCCCTTCCAAAGGCAGAGCGAGAATGACTTGCTAGTTAGGCAAGTGTTTGAAAAAGGCCGTTTGATTGACGCAGCTAGAGGCGAATACGAGGGTTGTAACAGCAAGTATGCTGAATTGACGGGTGGTCGTTTAAACAGGGTGTTCTTGCACAGCTTGCGTGATTATCCCCACACATCTTGTGGATGTTTTCAGAACCTGGCGTTTTGGATTGAGAACGTACAAGGGATCGGTATCATGTCCCGCAACTCGCAAGCAGTGACCCCCCAGGGTTGGACTTGGGATCTATTAGCTAATCGCGCAGGGGGTAAGCAAAGCGACGGTATCACCGGAGTGTCAATTGATTACATACTTTCTGCACGTTTTCTAGAGGGCGATGGCGGCTTGAGCAATGTTGTCTGGATGGACTCAAAGTTGCTAGCCCAGCTGGAAGACAAAGTGCCAACTGGCCAGCGGATTGCAACTGAGGCGGATGTGTCTACTCCAAACGAACTAAGACAGTTTGTCGGACGGCTCTGATTAGATCCAAGCTTCGTTGGTATCGAAGTAATGTGGAATTTCTATTCCAACTCGATGCCTTTATACTGCCATGTAGGCTTTCTATGGAAGAGGACTGATATAGCCTTTTGGGGACATTGTTAATGCAACGATAACAAACAGTGCAATTATTCAAATGCTGGATCGCGCCATTTTTATAAACAAGTTATGCATTGGGCAAGCATCGAAACAGATACCACATACTGTGCAATCATTGCTTATTCTAATGCTGCGCATTGCCTGATATTCAAAAGTGCTTTCTACAGCGCGAGTATTTTTGCTGTCTCCCTGCCATGGGATCCCTTGGATTTTACCAAGTAAGTGAGAAACGTTTGAAAAGCCTTTCTGCATTAAAATACCGGTTTTTTGCTCTCGACAAATACGATCGATGTTTTTCAGCTTTATTCAAGCATTGTATTATTTGCTCGTCACTTGCTATTCGAAACAAAGGTATATTACAGATGTTGTTAGGCATTTGGAAATGCTCTGCATAGATCACTTGCATATGTCCAATGGGGAACAAGTCGCTTAGTGCCCTTGCTCCATCCCCAGAATAAGCTGTTTGCGTTACAAAGATCTGTATTTTTGTATTGATTACTCTAAAAGGTAGCCAAAAATCATAGTTTGATCGGTCGAAAAGGGTACCACCTGGTTCACAATCTCCAGACGGGGAGAGTCTCGTTTGGAGGTGGGAATGGAGTGATCAAAAAGATGGAAAGGCACACGATAATCACACTGAGGCAACAAGGCAAGTCAGTGAGGGAGGTATCCAGGATCACAGGCTTCAGCCGTAAGGCCATAGACCGGTACTGGAAGGACTACCTCGAACAGGCGGCGTTGCTGGAAAACGGAGGCGATGCCCGGGCTGCCCAGGAGCGGATCACGGACGGCCCCGCCTACGACTCGTCAGGCAGGGGGCCAGTGAAGTACATGCCCGAGGTCGACGCGGCCAAAAGCCTACATTCTCGGGCTTGGCCTGGACGAACAGGTCGTCTGCTCGGACATGGCTAGGTGGTTGCTTCCATGCGCTCGACTCTGCAGTGGAGCCGCTCCCTGTCTATAAACCTAGCATATCCTGTAGCGAGACCAGCCAAACATCGTCGCGGGACAGAGCAGCCTGTTGGCATGCCTTCGTGAACCCGCTACGCGAGAAGAGGAATAAAAAGTGCTTTTGATAGCTGGCTAAATGTGGTATGAGCGCGAGCTTGTCTAGTTCGTCGAAAATATCCGTCCCGACAGCATTAGTAGACCACTTGCATTCACTAAGTATGACCTCCCTTTGGCTGTTATATGCAAGGATGTCAACTTCAGATTCTGACCTAGTAAACGGATTGCCGCCCCACCAGCGCCCTGCCTCTTCAAAGACCATCGGCAGAGTATCGTTGCCGTTCATTCGCCAGAGCCATTCCAGGCAGATCTGCTCGAACACAGCGCCCATGTGGTGGTCGATATTATCCTCGATATATTCGTAGGCGATTTCTGCATTCCCGCTATTTATCAAAGAGAGGCTGCGCGGAATGAAGCGGTACCAGAAAGCGAACATGTTGTCAGCTATCCGGTACTGGGTCTTGGCTTTTGTGCTGTCTCCGGTCGGAGTCTCCTTGCGCACAAGATCGAGCATCTCCAGTAGCTTTATATGTCCGCTGACGTTGCCGCTTTCGAGGTTCGCCTTGGAAGTGATCTCGCTGTACTTGGTCGAGCCTCCGGCAATTGCCTGGAAGACCGCATTGTAGCTAGCCGGGTCACGTATCTCGCGACGCAGGATATCCTCTGGCTCCTCCAGTAGAAAAGCTCCGACCTCCATGAAGTCATGCAGTATGTTGTTCCTCAGGCTCTTTTTTTGATCGTAGCCCTCGAAGTACCTCGGAGTGCCCCCGTATACGCCAAACACATAAGGCAATATGCTTGCTTTTATCCCTGTGAAGTATTGGGGCAGATCGAAGAATTTCAAAGGACTCACCTTTATTTGAAAGGTCTTACGGCCATACAGCGGGCTTGAGCCACTCATGAACATGTCGATCATTTGTCCTACTGACGACCCATTGAAGATGATCATCAGCTGTGAGGAGTCTTTGTTGCGATCAATCAAATGCTGCAGGATTGATGACACGCTCGGGTCAGCCTGTGCCAAATACGGGTATTCATCTATGACAAAGACGATGCGCTGGCTTGCTGCTAGTTCGAATATCCGCATGAAGGCGGTCTGGAAGGACGCATATACCGCGCCGGTGTCATGCCCGTCAGCAAACAATGAGATACAGGCGCTTAAGGATTCCAAATTGTGCGCAACACTGGTTTTAATCGCACTGAAAAAAATCGTCGGCTTGTCTTTAGCAAACTCGCTGAGCAACGTGGTCTTACCCACCCTGCGCCGCCCGTAGGTGACACCCATCTCAAAGCGGCCGCTGCTATAGCGATCCTCCAGAGCCTTAAGCTCCGCTTCTCTGCCGATAAACATAAGCACCTCACAATTACTATATTACGATTTACTATATTGTAACATAGCTGCTATTGGCAGGCTAAACACAGTGGGGCGCGGGATATGCGATTATAAAAAAGGGAAGCCAACCTATATTGATTGACACAGCTCAATGGTGATTTTCAAGTGAACAAAGCGCAGCTCAGCAGCGCTTAATCATCAGGCGGTTCCTCTGTTGCAGCGAAACTGCTCTCAGCGCGCAGCAAGACCTTCGCTGCCAACTCGGCGTCTGTCTCGGTCATTATGCTCAGCACGTAAAAGCAGTAGTCAGAAAGTGCCTTGTAGAGGCTAGACAGTACTGCCAACCGTTCGTCGAACAAGTCAAAGAGCGAGTTGAACCTGGTTTGGGCGTCTGTGTTGACATAGTGCTCGTTGATGATGCTGATGGACTGCTTGAACTTCATGCGGGCATCTTCCAGCTCGTTGTGCACTGCGTACATGTTTGAGGCGATGTCGACCAGCGACTCGTCTACATAGATCGTCAAGGGTGTTTGGGCTGAATCGTTCATTGCATGCTCCAAACTAGTAGAGGTTGGACAGGTTGGCAGTCTGGTCTATCGTTTGTATCGTCGAATCGAACTCTGCCATCATCTTGATCGTGGCATCGATAATGGCTGCGCTGATGTCGCTTAGCTGGACATGCAGCTCCCTGGTAGCTGACAAGGTTCTGATAAAAGTCTCTTTCGACTTGCCTTCCCAAGGGTTGGCCAAGGCGTCTGCCTCATAAACATCTAGGTCAGCCAGGCTCAGCTCGCAATGCTCTGCCACTTGATTGATCAGGTAGGCTGCATCGGAGAGCCCTTCGGTTACTTTTAGATTGTCGCTCATTTCTTAGCTGCCTTCCTAGCCTCGGCACGCTCGCGCCTTGCCTCTAGCTCTTCTTGGATCAAACGCTCGTACATAGCGATCACAGCCGATGTCGCTTGGATGGTCTCCGCCAAGCGGGCCAAGCCGACCCGGTGTTTGCGGATCACTTCCCTCGTAAAAGAGTTCGTGATAGCCGCATGATCGACAAAGGTGTTAAAAGGCCTGCCGAACATCTCCAAGTCGTCCTCGCTGACGCTGCCTATGTCGTAGCTGTCATACTGGTTGACCAGCGAGCCGATCTTCGACTGCTTGTTGTTCAAGTACGACCGAAGTCCCTGGTAGTAGCTCTTTTGTGCCCGATAATACGCCAGTGACATCTCGCCACCGCCTCCTTCTTAAAGATTCAGACTGTTGTCCAGATACCCGACTGCAAAGCCGAAAACATCGGCTTTCTCCTCCTCCGTGACTGGCGAGCCGCTGTTTAGCGACAACAGCCGGTCCAGCTCGGCAGCGGTCTTCTCCACAAGNGCACGATACAGNTCCTGCATTGCTTCGATATCGAAATAATCNGCATCGCTTTTTTGCACCCATCCGTCTATTTTTGCCTGCAAGGCTGCTTTTAGCAGCTCGCACAGGTCCTCGTTGCCTGCCAAGCGCTGAGTACTTGCCTCCGCACCTTGGCCAGACTGGTAAAGCGCTGCCTTCTGTCTGTCCCACTCCAGGCGCTCGGACTCGGAAAGCCCGGTCAGCAAGTCTAGCTCCTCTACTGTGTAGGTAGGCATTTCATGCACAGAAGAACCTGCTGCCGGCTTGCTGTAAAACACAGACTCAGAGTCGTTGCGTATCCCAAAGACCACGTCCTTGGGATAGAACAGGGGCTGTAGGTAGTCGGTTGCCTTTTGCAGGTCGGCAGGTGAAACCGACGTTATCTCTCCCGGCAACTGAAGGTAGACCAGGTCGTTGCCGTCGTCGGACTGCAGGGCCCAGACGACCTCGAAGGGGGCGTGCTCCATGACGGCTTGGATGCCGCCCAGCTTTTGGATGTGGGCAGAGGACAGGACGTTTGCCCAGAACCATCCCCTGACGTATTGGCCGGCGTAGGCCAAGGCCATGGCCAGGTTGTTCCCGCCCAAGCCGAACATGTACTCGTGCTCGGTGGCGTATGGGAAGACGCCAGTGCCGGCATAGGCGTGGGCAGCGTCAAGGCTGACGCTGGCCTTGACCAGCAATTCGCCCAACCTGTCGCAGTCAGGCAGCACCTCGTAGGACTCCCTGCTGACGCTGAACATGAAGAGGTCGCAGGATTCTTCCTGGTAGGGCTGGTCGTCGACATATTGCTGGGCTGGGTCGATCAGCCAACTGACTTGGGCCTGGCATCCTGTCGGCAGGCCTCTGCCGTTTTCGGCCCCATATAGCAGCTCGACTTTGGCTGCCAAGTTGTTGGCCAACGCCTCTTGCATGGAGGCCAGGCCTGCTGGGCTGAAGTCGAAGTTAAGCTGCCGCTCGTCGCGGGACAGGAGGTAGAGCTCAGAGGGGGTGCCGTATTCCAGGCCTAAGGCCTCAATGGCGTCGCAAAAGAGGCTGAATGCCAAGTGAGGCTGGTACAGCATCTGCTTTTTTGTGACCACCTGGAACACCAGGGTATCGTTTGAAGGCTTGTAACGTGTCAAACTCATGCTTCGTCTTTCGTCTCGGTTCGCGTCCATGGTTGTCATCACAGGCTCAATACTCGATCGGCTCGAATCCCATGCCAAGGATTTCCCGCATCTGGCTGTCCCCACTGGTGCTGCCCTCAAAGAGCATGTAGGAGGCGATTGCCGGGACAGTGACCTCGGGGCAGGCTATGACTGCAATGCCAATCAGTGTGAATGCCGCAACTACTACCAAGCCGTTACCGATCTTCTCCCCAAGGCTTAGCTCGCCAGGCACAGGGCTGCCGTATGTGCCCTGGTCAAGCCTGTCCCTGCTGTTCTCAGGCAGGGGGACGAGCAAATTGGTGCTCGGGCTGGGTTGGGTGGCAGGCTTTAGGCTGGGCTCGGTGATCGGTGATTTTCTACCATCATCATCCTGCTTAAAGTACCTATAAAGCACGACTCCCGTATATTGGGGGACACCGAATTCGTCTGGGACCATATCGTCGCTCCAGACTTCGATGTAATATTCGCCTAACTCTATGGAGAAGGGCTCGATGTTCATGCCGGGGGTGACCCCGTTTATGAACTTTTCGTTGATCATGTTGCCGATTCTTCTTCCGGCTCTTTGGTACCTTTCAGACTGCACCCTGCCTGCCATCCTTTCGCCTTCTGACTTGATCTCCCAAAAAGAGCCTTGGAATATTATTTTTAACTCTCCATTTACCAGTACCCTGTCTATCTCGATGCTGCCGTTGTAGATGTCCATAAACCCGTAAGTAGACCCGTCGGCCTTTCTGCCGCCATACTTGATGGGGACGTCCATCAGACCTCCGGTTTGCAACATGACTTGCTGGACGACATAGTTATGGATCCTCTTGTTCTCGAAAACATACAGCCTGACCTGCTTGATCAAGTAGGATGTGAGCAGGTCAATTACCTCGCTCTTTTCGATCGTTACCCCGCCGGCAGCTAGAATAGCGGCGAGCTTGGCTACCATATCGCCCTCAAGCGAGAGCAGCTCATCGATGTCCTCGGGGTTGTCGAGCAGCGCTAGGCGCTCCCGTATCGCCCTGTCAATCACATATTTGGCGTAACGCAGTTGCAACGCCTCGGCAAAATCGGCATTCAGGCTGTAGTTTGAGAAGTAACCCTCGTAGTCGATTCCTGTGACTTCAACCAAAGCCTCGTTGACACGGAGCTCTGCACAGTCGATGCCTTGAAGTTCGGCGATTATCAGGTCCAAGTCAGACATGAACGGCACATTTATCTCTTCGAGCAGCCTGTCGTTGACCAGTGCGGCGTAGTTTGTAAGGCCTTGGCTTTGTCTGGCTATCGAGTCTAGGAGGCCCTTGGCTGAAACATAGCCTAAGCCAGGAACCTCTGGGTAGGCCTGTATCTTCTCGTCGGCAAGGACGAGCTCTTCCTCAACAGCTAGCATACAAGTCAATAAGACTAGCNTGGTCGGGCCTATAGACCGTGGTAGTCCTGGCNCTCTTCAGCTCCCAGTTCTCGCTCTTGGTATAAATATTCCTGATATCGGAACCCATGTCTGTTTCTCCCTATCCAGCAGTTGCGAAGTGTTTGAATTGCCCGCAGTGCTCGCATTGTTCGCGCTGCCCGCGCTCATTGCCCGCAGTGCTCGCATCGTTCGCGCTGCCCGCGCTCATTGCCCGCTCTCACAGCATCGCCCGCTCTAGCCGCATAACCCTCATTGCCTCCTAGAATCGGGCGGATTTCATCAGCGCCCAGAAAATGTTCCGCCAAAGCCGAGCATCATCGGAACTGCACATAAACTGGCATGAAAAGCCCTGTCCCTGAACCGACATCTGAAAGAAGTCGTTGAACATGTCTCCTGTGGCTTTCGAGTCGAAGTACTCCAGGTACTCGATGCGGTTGGTGCCGATTTCAAACACGCCGCTCTTATAGAGCCTACTTGATGGGCTTAGCTGCACAACAGTAGCTGCAATCTGTTCAAGGCTGGTGCCAACTGATTCGTTTTTGTATTCGAACTTCCCATAATCGATGATGAGTGTTACCGATTCGTCCAGCGGCTTAGCTGCTGAAACATTTGAAAACCTCAGCACGACCTCTGGCATGAGGGGCAGTTTCGACATTATCTCTACAGCAACAAAGGAGCTTGGAACCACCATTGAAAATGCACCCTTGTCAAACTGCCTTCGCTCTACCTCAAGTCCCAGGGTCTCGATATAACCCTGGCTCACTTGGCGGACTGCCTCGTTGATGGAGATCTGCTTGGCCTCCAATTCAGACAAGGCGTCTAACGCTATGCTTTCCTGCTCGCTTAGACCCACTGTGTACTCCCTCTCACAATACTTTTCCCTGAGCATACATTTTTGGCACAGGTTGTATAGTCAACACATAGCCAGCCCACATCTACTGCTGCTTCTACCAAGCCCACAGCATTGTAATTAGTCAATCAGAATGCAGTTTGGATAAACTGAGCCAGAATATAAACTATATGTATCTTTAACACGGTTCTTGCCTGTTTTTCAATGATTAGTACTGAAGCGAAATGCAGTCAGGCAGAGCTCATTAGAGTGATAAATCGGCCGAAAAGGCATACCCCTCATCAAATCAGCCAAACAGCTCATTACTTCCCAACAAGAACTCGTCTAAGGGTGTGTCCAAGTCCCCGACCGTCATCAGCCTAGCCGAAGGGTAGAGCCGATTGAATGCCACTAGCCCCTGCGAAGCCTTGTTCCTGCCGCTCTTCAGGGTTATTTAGCAGCTCTGCAACGCTGCTGCTGAGGGCTGTCATCAAAGAAGTGTCATATAACATCAAGCGGGGGTAGGGCGGACGGGAGCTCCTCCTTGTGCCCAATGCGTTTGGCGCGTACTTCTGGATTCCGCTAAGCAAGCTGGCTGAATCAAGTAACTGCAGGTAGTGGGCTATTGTAGCGGAATTGCCCTTGTCGTTTAACTGCCCGAGCAGTTTGCGATATGAGACTTCCCGAGCAGAATACTGGCAGCCAAGAATAAAGAGCTTGCGCATCAGCGCCGGGTTGCGGATACTTTCCGTTTGGATGACATCCCTTGATGAAGTAGCCTCAATGACAGAGTCGTTCATATATTGCACCCAACGAAGCGGGTCTTGAGCAAAAGCAGCAGAAGCTGGGTAACCACCAAAAACGAGATAGTCATCTAGGCTATATGAGAAAGCTGTTTTCATTTCCTGGTAGGTCGATTGCGTGAATCGATGCAGCTCGAAACGCCCCATTAGTGACTCAGCGAGGCCTTGTTGTAATAGCAATGAGGACGAACTACTGAGCAATACATGCATAACTCGCAAAATTGTTCAACATAGCTCACAAATCTTGGCAATAAAGCTCCTAATCCATCACATATAACTCTTTATGTGGAGAAGCCCGCGTTGCTTGCATTTGCATTGCTAGTGTTGTCTGAACAGTGATAGGGGACAGTTGGGTTTGTATGTCACAGGATGCCATTTGTCGTGCTTTCCGATAAGACAGAAGATGACTGCCCGAGTAATTGCATGTAAAATTACATGTGTAAAAACGGGGATTAGGGAGGACGCCAACGTGAGCATGAATATTGTAGATATAGCATCAGCTATACCATCTCCAATTGACTTTATAACGCTTGGCAAATCCATAAGGCAGATTTTCAACAAGCAGGTAAAGGAATATTCAGAGTACCTTGCTTCCATCAGGCAGCTGATTCAATACGCATATGGCGACGCTAAAAAAGAATTACGCAGGAGCGGCAGTAGCGAGCACCTCGTATATGGACTGGCTGACATAATGTATGACTGCTTCGAGCAGGTTCTTGAGGAGGAGTCACGCACCCCAAGTGTCGAGGAGCTGGTTGAAGCAGCGAATGAAAAAGGCCATCTCAGTGAGAACGGAAAGATGGTACTAACAAATAGCCTTACCAGTTACTTCCAGCAGTGCCAGACATATGTCTCCAGTTCGGTGCTACATTCGATAAGTTCGCTCGTTGAGTCAATGGACAACTACTTTAAAAGCATCGATTCTGCGAAAGCTATGCACAGGGAGCCAAGTAAAAACAGGGGGGTCTACCATTTCGCGAGCGACAGCGTAGGCTTGTTTGGCCGCTGTGAAGAGACAAAAGCTCTTAACAAGTTCTGCGAGGACACGAGCAAAAACTTGACGTGGTGGGTGGTCGCTGGCGAGGGCGGCTCCGGGAAGTCGAAGCTTTGCTACGAGTTTTCAAAGGAGATGGAGAGAGAAGGCTGGTCGGTTTGCTGGCCTCAGTACAGATCAGAGAGCGATTTGAAGGAATGCAGCGAAAAACTACCTAACGACACGCTGTTCGTCATCGACTATGCCGAGGACAACATCGCCGTTATAGGCAAATGGATAACTACATTAGGTGTAGATAAATACCAAAACATAAAGATCAGGGTTCTATTGCTGCAGCGCAGGGTCGAGCAGCTTGACGACTTAAGAAACACGCGTTTCGCCAACAGCGAAAACAGAGCAAACCTCAAAGATGCTATGTATGGAGAGCCGCTTTGGCTAAGCCACCTGAAAGATGGTGCCCTCAGATCGGCTATTAACGACTTTGCAACTCATAAAACCGATGAGAAAAGGCTGATGACGCCAGACAGCACAGAGCTGATCCTCAACAAGCTCAAGGAGATCGACGGTGTTACGGACTTTCATAAGCAGGAGCTGCTGCGGCCTCTGTATGCGCTTATCCTTACAGATGCCTATATCCAGGGCAACGACGACATCACATCATGGAGCATCACCGATGTGCTCGAATACGTTTACCTCCATGAGTATGATTTTATTGAGAGAGCAACAAAAGCTGGGTGTGGCGTAGAAATTGGTTCAGCTGTCGCTACTGACAGCAGGATCGTTATGGCGTATGCAACTATAATAGGAGGCTTTACCGTAACCGAGGAAACGCTGGAAGAATCGATTCCAGATATTTACAGAGACCTAAAAAAACGTGTGGGTAAAGAACCGGATATCATTGAGCTTTTTTGTGAGAACGAGCATCTACTCGACTTTAAGGATGAAGAGTATGTCTGTCCTCCGCTTGAGCCAGATATCATTGGGGAGTATTTTGTACTGAAGGTACTCAGTGAGATAAAAAAAGTAACACAAGCATTGCAGGAGGTATGAGTTATGGATTGTTGGCAAGAACTGTTATACGATATTCCTCAGTATTCCAGTTTTTTGGAAGTGAAACCTATTGATAAAGGTTGGTCGAGCGATAGAAAGTTTCATATAATGGCAGTCGGCGGGCAGGAATTGTTGTTGCGAGTTTCCCCATTCTCAAGATATCATCAAAGGCAATCGCAATTTAGAAACTTGGAGCGTCTTGCAGCGTATGGAATTCCCGCATCTCGCCCAATGGCTTTTGGCATTTGCGGTAGCGGGCAGCACTGCTATCAACTTCTAACATGGGTTCACGGTGAGGATGCTGAAAATATTATCCCAAATCTAACTGACAGCGAGCAGTTTAATATTGGAATAAGTGCAGGAAAAATACTGCGGAAAATCCATTCGCTCCCTGCTCCTGATGACATTGATGATTGGTTATCCCGCCTAAATGGAGAAATAGTAAATATAATGCAGAACTATGTTCTATATCGAGACAACAGCAAAACGTCAGAAACCGGAGAAGTTTTTTATAAATACTTAAAATCTCATGATGATGCGCTTATACAAAGGAGTCAAAGTTATAGACACGGAGATTTTCATATAGGAAATCTAATTATCGATGACGATAGAAACCTTTTTGTTATTGATTGGAATATGGACTCGTTTGGCGATCCTTGGCAGGACTTTACCAAAATTCTCTATAATTCGAAAGCTGGTTCACATTTTGCTTCCGGTGAAGTATATGGATATTTTAATGGAAATCCACCAGATAGGTTTTGGCGTCTTTTGGCTTTTTACACAGCGCTCAATCAACTTGAAATCATTAGCTGGACACATCCTTTGGGGAAGGAAGCCGATTTTGTTGAACGCCAGCACAAGGAAACCTTGGACTGGTATAACAATATGCAAAATCTGATCCCTTCGTGGTATTTACTAGACTATTGCAACAAGTATAAAGAAACGATAAATGTAGAAGAAAATCGTATGAGTCTTTTTGATGACATCAAAAAAAGAGAAGGAGTGACTACCCTTCACGCAAGTGCTGATTGGAGTACAAGTGATCCTATAGTTATAACGCCTAGAGGTGATATGTTATCACTAATTCGTGACGGCATGAAATATTTGCATTTCGACACAAAAGTGTATATAAGTATGGCTCCTGACGGAAACAATCGCCTTCGGTATGGAACAATATCCGTTGAGTGCTCATCAAGTGATCCGGGAGCCATTTATCATCCAGCCACTTCTGGAAAATACAGTACTCCAGCATATTACACAAAAACAATAGATAGAGCTTGCCCTGCCAATGCGAATGCTTGCATGCTTTCCCATAATGTATTCGTGATATCTGATGGCAGAGTAGCTGGTTGCAATTCAATTTCTGTTCTAAAAAAGCTAATTGTGGATTATGCAGCTCGGAATTAGTTTCCGATGATGTTTTATGAATCGTAGACGACTACTATTAGCTTGGAAGGATTGTAATCAAATGGCATTGTGTATGCGTTGTGGTCGTAGACTGGGATTGTTAGCAGCAAGTGCAAAATTTGTGAAAATACTTTAGAAAATGAGGTGAGCGATGTGAGCTTAGAAGACGAAATCAGAGCAAAAAAGCTTCAGATTCAACAAGATATAGAGAAGAAAAAGCGTGCTGATGAACTTGAAGCAGCTCGCCGCAAGGAAGCACTAGAAAAGCAAAAGGAAGCACTAGAAAAGAAAAAACGCGAAGATGCACTCGCAGCTGCTTGGCGCAACTCGGTATTCAATATAGACAGCCCGTCTGTATTCAGTCCGACAGGGGAAACAAAAAGGTTGCTCGAAACAATGTGGAAATATATGACTTTTACTACAGAATTGTATGTTGGTGCAGCTCCTGACGGGTCTGTACGTTGTTGTGTTCCCAAAAAACAATATACGACAAAATGGCATAAAAGTAGCTCCCAAACGCGGGTGACACCATTTGGGAAAGATAGATCAGCTTACTATATTACTAATAACAATACTTGGTCCACGGTAGAGTTCGATGGATATGATGTTGAATACAACATAAAAGGCTTGGCTTATGGAGACTTTTTCGTTATCAACGATGGAACGGTTGCCAGAAAATCAGCTGATGCTACAAAAATGTCGGATCATATAAAAAGTCTTGTCGAATTTTTAACTGACGATATTGCTAGGATTTCTCCTGAGGTCCTACTGCCATCTAAAAAATTCCTTAGACTGATTAATGAGGCATATAATCATTTGAACTATGATTTGGAACTAACTGTATTTGCAGCACCAGACGGAAAACTTAGACTTGCAACTTCAGCCAATGAAAAATACCGCAGTACTAACTTGGCAGTAAAGAGAGTCAGGGCGTGTCGTTTTGGAGATACCTATATCTTAATCGACAAAACGATTATCAACCCACCCACCTCCGTAACAATTCTCCGCAGTGCAATAATTGACCATTTATCTAAGCAGTAGAGGGAAGCAATCAGATGAGTATAGAAGTCGAAATCAAAGCGTAAATGTTAGAAACCAGCAAGAACAAGAAAACAAAAGGTCGCGTAGATGCTCTTAAAGAAGCTGAAAGTGAGTCGGGGTTTGTGAAAAAACACCGAAGTCTATTCGCCGACAGGTGAACGGCAAATTTGTTAATGGAATTTGGAAATATATGAGTTTCAATACTGGATTGTATGTTGGTGTTGCGCCAGCTCGTACAACTCGTTGTTGTATTCCAATAAAGATATATAAATCGAAAACTATTAGGTGTCTTTCGAAGAATGAGTGTGCAGCGGTTAAACAATGCCATTCTATATGTAATAATCAGAATATAATTAAAAGCATTTATGATGGTAGTTTCTTTGTTATTCATGATGAACTGTCACAGGAGAACTGACCAATATTTTTCGAAACTTCGTTATTATGTTTAGAGGCTTGGTGGCACGAGGATAAAAGGAGAATGTCTTGAATATAACCTCTCTTGTTTTTGATGAAACCCAAATACATCTCCGCAATGGTCATCGTGCTATCGTTATGTTCTCTGGTGGGATGGATTCAACTGTAGCTTTATGGTGGGCAATGAATCATTATGATGAAGTTAAAGCGATTACTGTTGACTATAATCAACAGCACAAGCAGGAAATTAGTTGTGCTAAAAAGATTTGTGATTTAATAGGCATCGACCATGATGTGATTACTATTGGCTTTCCTTCTGATTACTGGGGTATAGAAAATTTCCTAACACGAGGGCAAGCTGTTCTTATGGTTTCGATTGCTGCGTTAGATATTGGTCGAGATGGTTCAGATATTGTTCTTGGCACATTGAGATCTGACCCTTATAAAGATAGCGACCGCGATTTCTTGGATGTTCTTGCAAATGTTATGAAAGACCAAAAACACGATAAAGGCGAAATCGGAATTGTCACACCGCTGCACTCGCTGAAAGATAAAACTGCTGTTGCGATGTGGGGATATCAATTAGGTGCGCCCATAAGTTTGAGCTGGACTTGCCGCAGACCCGAAGATGGTCAGCAGTGCTTAAAATGCCCACATTGCGAAGAACGCATGATAGTATCGCTCAACATTTATAATGAATATGGTCTTAGGGAAGAAGACATATTATCGTGGCAAGAAATATTAGGTTCGCCTTTTCACCCTGCATTCGAGAATGCAAACCATGAATTACAGGTGTTAGCAAGAGCATTCGTGGAAGCTGATGGTATAAAGTCAGGTGTTCCGGGTTGGAGATATCAAGCACTTGACGGAAAGGAACGATTTGCTTCATGCATTCACAATCCACCCCAACTACTGATGGATAAGAACATAGGGCATATAGCATCTCATCTTAGGGTAAACGGCTTTTTTATGGATGGCTCTATGTGGGAAGTATGTGTTTGCATTGATGGTTCGGTAGCGTCTACACAAAATCTTCCGAATATTGATGTAATAGAAAAAGAACTGATCAACAGAGTCGAATTCTAATGATTGCGATGATTGCTATGATTGCGAGGATGCCTGAATGCCTAATCTAATCATTGTTTACCATAGCACTTCGTTCGATTCTAGTGAAATTTACCTGTAAGTCGGAAGCGTGCGGGTTTAGCAAGCTGTACCAACCTCATAACTTGAGTTTGACAGCTGGGAAGTGCTATTTACGCAGGTTTACCAGCGCAAACAGCCCTTATTTGATGGAAGAGACCTGTATGTGAAACCTCAGTTCTCCCGGGTTTTGCCAGCTCTCTTCTTATCTATTTAAGGGTCATAATCTCTCGAGCAAAGGCAATACCAGCGTTTTCACAAAGCTCGTCGGTGATGTCAGAGCGGTAGTCTAAGTGCCATATGTTGTATTTCAGGTGCGAGCACTGAAGGGTCTTGAGCTCGCTTAGGATCTTTCTTGTCAAGTACTGGTAGTCAAAGTCTGCCTGGATCAGTCGCTTGATGACCAGTGCAACGTAGCAGACGGTTGTGTACGATTAGTTCTGTAAATTCATTTTTAACCATCTAGTGGAAAAGATGGCCAAAGTCCTTCAAGATGTTTTTAACGAAAAATTTTCTAAGGAGGAACAATGGCCAAGAAGAAGAGTACGACCAAAGACGGCGCAAATCAAGCCCTGGCAATGATCGACGACATGGAATTCTTGCAAGAGGTAG
>WRNE01000033.1 GCA_009776725.1 Coriobacteriia bacterium | reverse complement strand
CGAACTCACCGCACCAAGACGCAATAAGGCCCTTATCATGCCTTTTTCGTGCATTTCCGCCGGTTTTGCAGACGATGTCTGGTGCGTTTACCCTGGATATGGCATATTTATGTTATGTGGTGCGATGAGTTTGCGAATTTACCCGCTAAAAGTGTACCCTACCGCAAATCTGTAGCATACGGGGCTCGACAACTCGTCTGCACACCCGCTTTAGCAAGATTAAGGGATGGGTGACTAAAGCTAGCGGCAGCTAGAGGCGTCAGTTTCAACAGGTATAGCACCTCTGCACTTGGCTATCGCTAAACTGACTGCCCAAAGCCACAGTGGGACAATGAAAACCTGCTTGACCAAATTACCTATAAAACACTATGATTACGCCTAGGTCAGGTTATTGGCTGGGGGTGATTACTTTCTTTTATATGCCAATTTAAGGTACAGCCTGGCCGTCAATGCTGATTAGAAGGAGGCATGACCATGGAAACAGCAATCATTACAGTCAAGGGAATGGAATCGGAGCATTGTGTTGGGGTGGTGAACGAAGCAGTCTGCTTTTTACCAGGAATCAATACAGTAAGCATTAGCCTAGACGCTAATACTGCAACTGTAGTCTATGACCCAGCGCAAATATCAGTCGAATTGATTAAGGCTGCTATTATCGAATCTGGATATGAAGCTATCTAAGCAATTATCTGCATATTCGATGTAGCCAATTCATTTCATGACAAGGATTAGTGGTAGCAATGCAGGCCTTTGACGATGATGCAAGCCCTAACCACCTTAGCCATCCTAAGCATGGATAAGGCGTTCGACACACACCAAGGTCGGATAAGGCCTGGCTACCACAAATCTTTATGAGCACGACGGAGCAGAGCAGGACACAAATATCGGGAAGGAGCAAAAATGAACGTAGAAGAGTTAAAAGCTGAGCGGGTCCAAAACATGATCGACGCCCTCAGCTTCAAGGAGCCCAAGAAGGTCCCAGTTGGAGCCGAGGTCATTTCATGGCCTTTCTCCTATGCCGGGGTCCGTTATGAAGACGTTATGGACGACCCGCAAAAGACCGCTGAAGTCTATGTCCGGTTCTTAGACGAAGTGGAGTTCGACTTCATTTGGGGAGGCACACTGAACACCCCGGTCAAAGTATTAAACGCACTCGGCAATGACAGCTACAAGATAGCCGATGACGGAACGACCATCATCCACCTGCAGCCAGAGATCGACTTTATGACCGCCGAGGAATACCCCGAGCTGATGGCAGACCCCGTCGCTTTCGGTAGAAAGCTACGCAAGCAACGCAACAAGACATTGCAGCTTCCCCGAGAGGAAGCCTACCCAAAAATCCTAGAAGCCCTGCACGAGTTAAGAAAATTCCGTGAGGCCAACTCCTTGATCCAGCAGTATACAAGCGAGGTAAAGGGAATCATTCCGATCACTGGCTCGCCGATTGGCTTTGTCAGCCCGATAAACACCCTGTTTGATAGCTACCGGGGGATCACCGAGACCCTGATCGACCTGAGGCGCCGCCCGGATGTCATACGCGAGGTTGTCGCTGTGCTCGGGCAGGCCACCAAGCAGCGCCTGGCTGCCTTGGACCCTAAGGACTTCACCGCGCCCTACCCCCTAGGCTCGACGGTCTACCATATCGAGTGCTTCTTGTCTCCCGAGCTGTTTGACGAGTTCTTCTTCAATGACTTCGCCGAGCTGCTCATGCCTTTCTTAGAGGCTGGATCGAAGATCTTTGTAAAGGGAGAAGGACATTTCCTAAACACCATCGACCGGTACCGTAGGCTGCCAAAGGGATCGGTTGTCTTCATGCTGGACCAAGACGACCCCTTCGAGGCCTTCGATGCAATTGGGGACTGGCAGTGCCTGGCGACGGGGATCACCGTCGACCTGCTTCAGATGGGCACGGTCTCGCAATGCACGGACTATGTGAAGCGCGCTTTTGAAGTCATGGCCCCTGGCGGTGGCTTTATCTTCATGCCCAACAAGCCGCTGCTTTGCGCAGACGACGCCAAGGTCGAAAACCTGATTGCTGTCTATGAGACTGCCAACGAGCTCAGCAAGCAGCACTGAGCAGCCACAAAGAGGAGGATAAAATGAACGATAAAGACGAAAGCACCCAAGCCGAATATACTTTGGAAGACTTGTTGGAACAAGCGAAAAACGACCCCAGCTGGGAGCCTGACGAGCAAAAACGGGCAGAGCTGACCCAAGCTTTGCTGTTTTCTGTAGGCAGGTAGCCAGGCCTGCAGCCAGCCAATAAAACGAGTAGGCCCTCATACAGGGAGGAGTTTTGGACATGACCGATTGGAACGATTTACAAAACCTGATGATAAACATGGAAGAAGACGCAGTCTATGCGGCTGTGTCATCAATCATTGAAAACGACGCCTCGGCAGCCGGGGCGACCCTGGAGGCCTTGCAGGCAGCCATGACTGAGGTCGGGAACCGTTTTGAGAGTGGGGAGTACTTCATCGGCGACCTGCTGTATTCGGCCGAGATCCTAAAAGGTGCCATGCAGATCCTGCGCCCGGCCCTGGCAGGCTCGACGAATACCGGCCTCGGCAAGCTGATCATCTGCACCGTCAAAGGAGACATCCACGACATCGGCAAGAACATCGTCCGCGATATGCTCGATGCAGCGGGCTTCGAGGTCATCGACCTCGGCATCGACGTGGCACCCGAGGCCGTTGTCGAGGCTGCCAAAGACCAGGATGTGGGAATCGTCGCTTTGTCCGGGGTGCTCACCTTGGCCGTCCCCGCCATGCGCAACGTCATCGAGGCCTTCGACGCTGCCGGCCTGCGCGGCACAGTGAAGATCATCGTCGGAGGCAATCCCGTCACAGCCGACGTCTGTGCGGCCATTGGTGCCGACGCTTGGGCGAACAGCCCCCAAAAGGGAGTCGAGATCTGCCGGGCCTGGGCAACAGGCCAATAAAGCACCTTCGAGCAGTCCCCTACACCGGCTTTCCAATATGTGGAGAAGGCCAAAGCGTGGTTTTCTCCACATAAAAGGCTTGCTGGTAAATGCAGACTGTCGAAAGTGAGGGTTTTAAACCTAAGATATTATCCATAGCAGACCTTTTTAGATTTTAACGCCGCCAGGTAGCATACAATGGTGCCTGAGTAGCTGAGCGGCGCTTGGCGATTTGCTGTGTGCACAAATTATGGCAAGGCGATGGCCAGGGATTGCCGGTCAGACCAGAGGATTTGAATGGAGGACAATGAATGCTTACTACTAGAGAAAACTTCTTAAGGATCATCAAAGGCGAGGAGGCGGAGTATTTATCCACATACAGCCTTTGGTGGGGAATGGCCTCACCGCCATTCCACAGGCCCCAACCGAGTGAAGACGGTGTGATGCGCAACATGTTCGGGGTCGAGACCGTACGGGATTCGGGTGGAATCGTCGATGCCGGAATGCCCAAGACGCACGACTTTGTATTGACTGACATTTTCAAGTGGCCGGAAGTGATCAAGCTTCCTGACCCGGACGAGATCACCGATTCGGCCTGGCAAGACGCAGCAAAACAAGCCAGGGACAACCACGACTTCGAGCTTCCGTTTGCCGGTGGGACCGGTATGGGCGGGTTCTTCCAGACGCTTGTGGGCGTGATGGGCTTTACCGAGGGCCTCTCGGCTTGCTTCGAAGAGCCTGAGGAAGTCAAGGCGATGCTCAACTACATTTGCGAGTACACGGTAAAGATGGCCAAGAAGTATGCCTACTACTACAAGCCTGACTATGGGACATTCGGCGACGATATCGCCCACGAGCGCAACCCCTTCGTCTCGCTCGAGATGTTCAGGGATATCTTCGCCCCCTGCTGGAGGGCTTACTACCAGGTCTTTGTCGACGCTGGAATCCCCATGGGTCATCATAACTGCGGGTACTTCGAGCCCCTGCTCGAGGACCTGGTCAGCATGGGCGTGACGTTCTGGGATCCCGTGCAGTCGTCAAACGACTCCTTCGGCATCAAGGCCAAGTACGGCAGGAACCTCGTGATGTGCCAGAGCTACGACGTGCGCTTCATCGACGACGACGCCACCGAAGAAGAGGTGCGCACCAACTTCCGCGACTATGTGTCCAAGATCGCCCCTGGCGGCGGATGGGCCTTTACCAGAAGCGGCATCGACACGATGGTTGCCAACCGTGAGCAGGAAAAGAAGTTCATGGGCTGGATCTATGACGAGTTCGATGCGATCAAGAATACTTATTACTAGGATTTTTACGGGGATAAAACCTTAGGGGCCTAAAGCCTTAAGACACGTTGTGTCGGCTGGTGCCCTAAGTAAACGAATGGAGTGTCGCTATGTTAACAGTAAGAGAAAACTTCTTGCGGTCGATCAAGGGACAAGACCCGGAGTATCTCACCACTTTCAGTCTTTTTTGGGCGATGAACGGGCCGCCTTTCTTTAGGCCAGAGCCCTCTGCCGACGGTACCATCCGCAACATGTTCGGGGTCGAGTCGGTCAAGGACCCGGGCGGGGTCGTAGATGCCTACATGCCAAAGACCCACGACTTTATTCTGACCGACATCGCCAAATGGGGCGATGTCATCAAGCTTCCAAACCCTGACGATATCACCGACTCGGCCTGGGCTGATGCAGCCAAGCAGGCTAGGGACAGGCACAACTTCGAGATTCCCTTTGCCGGATCGACTGGCATTGGCGGAGTCTTCCAGACCCTGGTCGGGGTGATGGGCTTTACCGAGGGGCTGACTGCTTGTTACGAAGAGCCCGAGCTGGTCAAGGAGATGTTTGCCTACATCACCGACTACACAGTCAAGATGGCCAAGAAGTTCGCCTATTACTACAATCCCGACTACACCGCCCTAGCAGACGATATTGCCCATGAGCGCAACCCCTTCGTCTCGCTAGAGATGTTCAAAGACATCTTCGCTCCCTGCTGGAAGGCCTACTACGACGTCTTTACCGAGGTCGGAATTCCTTGCGGGCATCACAACTGCGGCTATTTCGAGCCCTTGCTCGAGGACCTGGTCAGCATGGGTGTCACCTTCTGGGACCCAGTACAGTCTTCGAATGACACATTTGGGATCAAAGAGAAATACGGCAAGAACTTGGTTATGTGCCAAAGCTATGACGTACGTTTTATCAATGACGATACGACTGAAGAAGAGATTCGCGCTACCTTCAGGGACTATGTCTCAAAGATAGCGCCAGGCGGCGGCTGGGCATTCGTCAGAAGTGGCGTAGAGACCCTAGTTGCCAACCGGGAGATCGAAAGACAATTCGTTACGTGGATCTATGACGAATACGATCAGATCAAGAATCTCTACTACTAGGTCTTATCCACATAAAAAAGCTTCGCTGAAATGCCTTTAACGGCTTAACGCTGGTGTTTTGGTGAACACGTGGTAACGCGGTGCAAAGCTTCTGGTGATGTTGCAACACCGCGTTGCCGCTGTGAACGGGGCCTAAAGCCAAAGCGGATGGGCTGTGAGGCACGGGCCTTGGAGCACGACCATCGAGGCACGGGCCTGAGGGCACAAGCCTGAGGGCACGAGGCCGAGGTCACGGGCCTGAGGGCACGAGGCGAGCTTTTTATAAGGAAAGCAAACAGATTAGGAGAAACGCGTATGTTAACAACAAGAGAGAATTTTCTACGGCTAATCAAGGGTCAGGAACCAGAGTACCTCTCCACCTTCAGCCTCTGGTGGGGCATGGCTTTTGCGCCTTTCCACTGGCCGCAACCGGGAGAAGACGGAGTTCAACGCTCGATATTTGGCGTGGAGACTGTTCGTGACTCTGGCGGCATTGTCAATGCTGGAATGCCGAAGACATCGGATTTCGTACTCACCGATATCACCAAATGGGGCGATGTCATCAAACTTCCGGATCCTGACGAGATCACCGATTCTGCCTGGGCAGACGCAGCCAAGCAGGCCCGCGACAGATGGAACCCCGAGCTCCCCTTCGCCGGTGGAGCGGGCATGGCCGGCGTCTTCCAGACCCTGGTCGGGGTGATGGGCTTTACCGAAGGCCTGTCAGCTTGCTATGAAGAGCCTGAGATGGTCAAAGAGATGTTTGCCTATATCATGGACTACACAGTCAAGATGGCCAAGAAGTACGTCTACTACTATCAACCCGACTACACCAGCCTGGGCGATGACATTGCCCACGAGCGCAACCCCTTCGTCTCGCTAGAGATGTTCAAAGACATCTTCGCCCCCTGCTGGAGGGCCTACTACGATATCTTTACCGAGGTCGGAATTCCTGTCGGGCATCACAACTGCGGTTACTTCGAACCCTTCTTGGAGGAACTGACCAGCATGGGCGTCACCTTCTGGGATCCGGTCCAATCATCCAATGACTCGTTTGGCATCAAGGAGAAATACGGTAGGAACCTGGTCATGTGCCAAGGCTATGAGATCCGCTTCCTCCCCGATGACTCCACTGAGGAGCAAGTCCGCGCCGACTTCCGCGAGTATGTCTCAAAGATCGCCCCGGGCGGCGGNTGGGCATTTAACAGAGGCGGCATTGAGAACATGGTTGCCAACCGTGAGATCGAGAAGAAGTTCATGCAGTGGATCTATGACGAGTTTGACGAGATCAAGAACGTCTATTTTTAGTGGATTCTTGAAATAAAGCACGTAAGCGCTTTATACCTCCAATTACTAAGCAAAGCCCCCGCCTATGACGACTCGGCGGGGGTTCTTCTTCTCTTTAGTAGTCGTCGAAGCCTGTTTGCTAGTATACTATAATTCTTGATCTGACACGTTATTTAAGGCTAAGTGCTCAAGAATTGCGATTGAGCGCAATTTTTTCTCCGCATATAAAAGTGCCGTTTTGTAAAAGCCCTGGTCAGGAATTTGCTAGGTATGAGTAACATAATTTTTCGCTCGAATTTACCCGTCGGAATTGCGCCCAATCGTCAATCTTCAGCAGGCTGGCCCTCGACTACTCGTCCGCACCCCCTACTGCAATTCTACAACACGCGAAGCTGCAGGCTGCATATTCCTCTTGATACCGCTTTGGAACCACACTTGGCCTATGTTTATGACAGAATGCACCTAAGCAAACCGGTATAGGGAGTGCCTATGAAAGAAACGCATGTTATCTCAGCGTTGGAAGCCCGACGATTCATGCTCACCCATCTTTTGCTGACTGAGCAGAAAAAGGCCAGCAGCGAGGCTGTGCTAGAGGTTTTTGAACGCATCAAAAGCCTCCAGTTCGACCCTTTGTCGGTTGCTGGACAGAACCACAATATCGCCTTGAACTCGCGCCTGACGAACTATCAGAGGGAGATCACCGATGCTTTGCTTTACTCCGACCGCGCCTTACTGGATGCCTGGGACCGCAAAATGGGAATCATCCGCACGCTTGACTGGCCTTCTTTTCACCACTTTCACGAGCAGACCAAGCAACGGCTGGGCAGTGCCGACGGGCAGATATTCCCTGTTCTCGATGCCATCCGTGCCCATATCACCGAGCATGGCGCGACGGCAGCCAGTGACCTTGGCATAAAAGGAGAGGCCGCTTGGTGGTTCGGGGTTGGGAATTGGGGAAGCCCCGCGCTAGGCCGAGTAGCCTTGGAGGCTATGCTGATGTGGGGCGAGCTGGTCATTGCCAATAAGCATATGGGGAGAAAATCATATGACTTTGCCAGCAGGCTGCTGCCTAAAGAGATAGTTGAGATGCCTGACCCCTTTGATACAGACGAAGCCTACGCCCGATGGCGGGTACTAAGATGCGTGACAGCAAGCGGCTTGATTAGAAAGGGAAACTCGCCAGCTTGGGTCATGACCCAGATCCTCTCTCCCGAGATGCGAAAGGCGACTATTGAAGCGCTGTTAGACGACGGCGAGCTCATGCAAATCAGCATCGCTGGCTCCAGGCAGACTCTATTGGCATGTACCAAAGACTTCGAGGCTTATGCGCAAAGCGGGTTTGTATCAGACGGTCGACTCCGCTTTATTGCCCCATTGGACAACCTGATGTGGGACAAGTCCCTAATCAGCTTCTTGTTTGACTTTGACTATCATTGGGAGGTCTACGATCCCCCGGCTAAGCGCAAATATGGATACTATGTGCTGCCGATTCTTCTTGGTGACGAGTTCATCGGCCGTATCGAGCCTACTTTCAAAAAGGATGACGAAGTGATGCTGGTAAAGGGACTATGGTGGGATAAAGGCCATAAACCTCGCCAGGTCACACAGAGAATGCTCAAGGAGGCTATTGGCGAGTACGCCCGCTTTCTTGGCTCAGACGGGTACAGGCTTGTCCAGTAAAGCCTGAAAGCCCGAAAAGCATCAGCAGCCATGTACTATAATGCGAAAGGTAACCGCTTTAGTAACTGTGGAAAGGAGCTACTAAATGAACAGTGCGCCAAGCAATGCAGCAGAGGACAGCCTAAACAGCAAAGACGGGGTACCTAACGTCTATATGACTACCGACATTAGCCCCCAAGGCTTGAATGCGGTCTTTCAAGCCTTAAACACCAGCCCCAATGGAAAAGTGGCTGTAAAACTACATTCAGGAGAATCAGCAGAATCCAACTACCTTAGGCCAGAGCTGATCAAGAATTTCATCCAGAGCCTAAACGCAACGATCGTCGAGACCAATACAGCCTACGGTGGAAGCAGGGCAGACACAGCTTCCCATAGACAGCTCGTTAAAGACCACGGCTTCACGGATATTGCCGATGTGGACATCATGGACGGGGAAGGTATCTTTACTCTTTCAGTGCCAAAAGGAACCAACATCAATGAGAACTATGTCGGAAAGAGCTTCCCTGACTATGACTGTTACGTCGTGCTCTCGCACTTCAAGGGGCATATGATGGGAGGTTTTGGAGGAGCGGTCAAGAACACCTCCATCGGCCTTGCCTCCGCCCAAGGGAAAAGCTGGATTCATAGCGCAGGCAAACAGACCTCAGGGTTCAGCATGGATACTCCCCAAGAGAATTTCTTAGAGAGCATGGCAGAGGCTGCCTTGTCTGTCTATGACTACCTTGACGGGAACATGTTGTTTATCAATATCATGAACCGGCTTTCCATAGACTGCGACTGCGCAGCAAAGCCAACAGAGCCTGACATGCATGACATAGGCATACTCGCTGGGATGGATCCAGTTGCTTTGGACCAAGCTTGCGTGGACCTGGTTTATGCAGCGGAGGACGGGGCTTCTGTAATCGAGCGAATCGAATCACGTAAGGGAATACATACCTTAGAGCATGCCGAGGAAATCGGCTTAGGCATGCGCCAGTACAATCTGGTACAGATTGACGGCTGACACTCAATGAAACCAGCAAGAAGCGGATGCAAGACTAGCATCCGCTTCTTTTAAATCTGTTGCTGCTGGAGTCAGAGCCGTATCTGTTTTTAACTCTCTACGACAGAATGCTCAACTCAGTCGTCCAACCATCGACATCCTCTAAGTACTGCAGGGTTCCACTTACAGTACAAACGCTAGATATAGTAATCGTTTCTAAGTAGAAATCATCAAGGGCGGTAAACTCCACCCGACAAACAGATACGTTCTTTCCACTGAAACCTTCTCTAGCACCGATCATCGTCGCGCCGACAAGCAGGTACGAGCCTTTTACCACTGCAAAAATAGTGGGAATATCGTTTATGTCGCTATAGAGGTGCTTTTGATAATCGAGCTTATCGGCGTCATAGTTCAAATTGAACTGATACGCATAAACATCCTCTAGGCTTTGAGCGTAGATATTAACGACAACCACGTCCCCAGCAGTTACCAGCGTGTTTTCAGGCAACGTCTTCGATGCGTTATGACTAGTTATTATCCACATGGAAAAAACCAAGGCGAGAACGCAGAGTATCACAATGCCTGTCTTTACGAGGTTTGCCCGTTTGTTGGAAAAGCGCGTATTTTGAGGTTGGTCTGTCACTGGATTGCTCCTTATACATCAACAAATGATCAAGCTACTTAATCATTTTCGCTAAAGTGGAGATATCGTAGATATCGATTGTGTCGTTGCCGTTGAAATCGAAGAAGCTGAAGTAGTACCATTCTGGGTCAGCGTCAGTCATTCCAAAGGCGTCGATCAAGTTCGAGAGCATAATCATATCGATTACATAGTCGTCAGAGCCAATGTTACTGGTTTTCTGATTGTATGCCCCATGTGCTTCTTGGATCGTCTTGTCGAGGTTTCCATCGCGCTCGACAAACGTCGCGTCGACAGAAATCGTCGAAGAGCTCACCGTCACATCGGATGCTGCCCTAAGCATAAGCACTCCCAAGCCTTCCATCTCGTAGTCGGAGACCATCAGCATGATGCTGACAAAACCTGGGCCAAACTCTCTGTCCAGCACGGTCGCGCCAGCAGCAGGAGTGTAAGCAGCAAACTCGAATTTGTCAGAGTCAAAGGCAAAGTCAAGCTTGATAACGTTGGATTGCACTTCTTCAGGGAACGAGACGGCTACGTTGAAGTACTCGCTTGGGAATACGATGTTCTTGTCTGAGCCTATGACCAGCTCGTTGTTGCTGCCGTTCGTTTTTACAATGGTGTACGTATCGATGACCGTCAGGGTATTGAACGTCTCGATTTGATAGGTTGTGCAGGTAAACGAGTTCGCGGTCATGTCGACAACACTGAATTGTGGGCGATCGGCCTGGAACATCTTGGCGGTGTAGGCTTGCTGGGCTTCCAAAGTGTAGTACTTCGACCCAGAGGCCGAGTTCAGTGAGAAATAGACAGTCCCAGTCGGGTCGATAGACTCGCCGTTTGGCCCGAAGTTCTCAGTCTGCACATAAAGGTCGTTAGAGGTTGCGGCACTGCCTGAATACTTCATCGGATAAGAGCGGCTGTACGAGTGGTCATGCCCGTTGAAGACAACGTCGATACCGAACTCGTCGATCACTGGTGCATACTGGTCGCGGTAGCTCTTGCCGTCTGACAAAGCATGTGACGTGCCCTGGCCGTAAACGTCAAAATGGAAGTTCAAAATAGTCCAATTAGCATCGGGGTTGGCAGCAATCGCACCAGCAAGGAAGCTCCTCATACCGTCGGGGTTGCCGGTTGTGCAGTTCCAAACCAAGAAGAGCGTGTCGCCGTAGCGGTACCAATAATTCTGCACGCTGTCAGCGTTTGGCGGATTGTAGAACGTCCTTGTAGCAGCCCCATTGCCCTCATGGTTGCCCATGCAGCTGGCAAAAGGCAGCGATGTCATCAAAGGATGCCCAAAGAAGCCGTCGTACTGGGCAAGGTTGTTCGTCGAGTCGATCTGGTCGCCGGTACCAGCCATAAAGGCCATATCGGAGAAGTTCTGCTCGATGACGCTTAAGGTGTTTGCCCAAGCTACTGTGTCGGTTGCCGTGTTCGTCGAGCCGATCTGCGGATCGCCGACTACGATGTAGCTAAACGATGCCGGATTAGCAGTTTTTGTGGAGAAGACCGCGCTCCACTTGCCGTTGCCATCGCCAACTTGGTAATTGTAGGCGGTGCTGCTTTTTAGGCCAGCAACAGTGGCCCGGTTGTAGTACATGTTGCTTACAGGCGAGACGCTCGAGCTGCTCTCTCCAACGACCTCGACAGTTGTGGCATTGTTTTCCCAGATACGGACAAGGGGGTTGGCTGCCCTGTCTGTGGTGTGCCATGAAAACGTCAGCTCGTTGGCATTGGAGCCTGGAGCAGGCGTCAGATAACTGACACTTAACTCTGGAGCACTTGTCTGGCCGTCACACTCGATGCTCATCTGGAAGTCGAAAAAGAGGTCGGAGCTAGAAGAATCACGCTGCCCGACAACACAGGTCAAGACATTGGTGCCTGGTTTTAGAGCACTTTTCAAGTTCGTCTGGCTGGCTGCGGCAAGAACGACATTGCTGTCGCCTTGGCCAGTCGGGCCGACTTCCCTATTGCTGTAATCGCTGTTAATGTCAAAAGCCCGCTCCATGTCCTCGGTGTTGTAACCGTTATAGAGCCCCCAATTAATCGGTGTATCCATCGTGATATTTTGCCCGCCGGTATTGGAGTTGTACCTGTAAACCTGTACGCCATTGATAATAATGACCAAAGCATCGTCAATGACATGGATACCGGATACGTCAGTAATATCATCCACACTGAAATTTGCTGGCAGTTCAAAAGTCTTCTTAAAATATGTCCAGGTGTGAAGCGGGGTGCCCCTTTGGCTAGGGCTGCTGCCGACATCGATAAAACTTGCTATCGTCCGATTGGTGCTCTGACCACCGGAGGGATAACCAACCATCGTGCTGGCCTCGGTCCACCCGGTCAAAGCCGACATGTCTAAAGACTCCTCAAAGAACTGCGGGTCTGTTCTGCCGTAGTACCAATAAGTGTCGCCAAAATCCGAGACACTGTAGGTACTAAGCTGCCCCGCCGCAAAAGCCGAAGCCGGAAGCCCAAGCATCATGGACAAGCCGACCGCAATTGCGAGGAGCGCCGATATTACTGTCTTTCTTTTTCGTTGCATAACTCATCTCCTTAGATTTGTTCCCTGTGTACAAAACTTGTACTGAAGCGAGTGCTGGCTTGCCTGCCTGCATTTGTGCTAATTACGATGTCTGATATAGCAAATTGCAGCAGCGAAGCCGATGCCAACACCAGTTATGAATCTATCGTTGGAATGTAAAAACTACACGCAGGCCAATGTAAATATTAGGCCGTGTCAGCCCATTTGCTCCCTGCATGCTAGAATTCATTAAGTAAGCTTGGCTTTACACAAATGCCATTAACAATGTCCCTACACCTTGGGCACGACCAGTGGCTGACAAGACGAGGGAAATCAAATGGGAGGGATTTGACATGTTACGGCTCAGCAAGAAAAACACACCTGCGTATTTTCGAAGACTGGTAGTCTGCCTGTTGGTCATGTCTTTGGCAGTGGCCAACTCGCTGGTTTTTATAGTTAGCCCGCTATTTGCCGATGAGGATGACTTGACTTTTAGCCAGGCCTTCCCGGATCCTGGTTTTTGCTCGTTTACCTTAGATTTCTTAGGTGGAGAAAAGACCGCTTCGAGCATATTTACCGATGAAGACAAGGCTTTTTTAGCCGAGGCCACAGTATTGGACGTATCAGCCCAAGGCATAGTCAGCCTTGAAGGAATTGAGTACTACCTAAACGTCCAAGAGCTGCATGGCAACAACAACCAGCTGACGAGCATTGACCTGAGTGCCTTGTCTAGCCTTCGATGGCTGGATCTGAACCAAAACAACCTCACGTCGCTTGACCTTAGCAGCTTGCCCAATCTGCAGTTCGTCACATGCAACACCAACCAGCTTTCCGAGATCAATGTTTACGGCTTAAGCCAACTCGAGTCACTGGGTTGTGGCACCAACGCCCTGACTACCCTGGACTTGTCTAACACCCCTAGCCTGCAAGGCCTTTGGTGCGACAACAACCAGCTTAGCGAGCTAGGCTTGTCTAATGTTTCTAACCTTAGCTGGTTGTCTTGTTTCTCCAACGAACTAAGCGAGCTGGATTTGTCAAACCTACCGGAGTTACAGTACCTGCTTTGTTATGAGAACCAGCTGTCTCAGCTCTCCCTCGACCACAACCCCAAGCTAAACGGGCTTTGGTGCAACAACAACCTGCTTGCTTCCCTGGATGTTTCAAGAAACTTCCAACTTGACCTGCTGTACTGTTACAACAATCTCTTTGTAAGCCCATACAACATCGTAGGCTGGCAAGACATCGGCCTTCAGATCAACAGCACTGACGATCAGGACAGTGGGTCGATGCGTTATTACGACCAGCTAGTAACACAGTCGACAGAGATCACTTTTAGGCAAGCCTTTCCTGATGCCGTTTTTCGTGAATATGTGTTGAGCACCTACCTTGCAGAAAGCTCAGCCGATAGCATTGTCACTGAAGCTGACAAGGCTGTTCTGTCCGAGGTCAAGGACCTCAACACTTCATATAGGAACATCAGTAGTTTGACGGGGATAGAGTACTTTACCTCTCTTGAGGCCTTGCATGTAACCGGCAACAACTTAAGCGCGCTTAACGTATCGGACAACCCGCACCTCTTGGTCCTCAATTGCCAATACAACCATCTGCAAAGACTGACTGTGGACAAGGCCAGCGAACTGACCGAGCTGCGTTGCTATTCCAATGAGCTTGGCTTTATCGATCTCAGCCAAAACACCGAACTGGCTATTTTGATCGTCTCCATCAACAATCTGACCGGGCTTGATGTCTCAAACAATACCAGCCTTGTCGACCTTCAGTGCTCACAGAACCTTATTACCAGCCTGGACTTGTCAAACAACCCCAATCTTGAATACCTGGAATGCTGGGACAACCCGTTGGGAAGCCTCGACCTGAGCAATAATACCGAGCTGCTCTACCTGGTAAGTGGCAACAACGGCCTAAACGAGCTCGACCTCACAGCAAACACAAAGCTCGTCTTCCTTGAGTGCTGGGAAAACTCTTTAGAGTCCATAGACCTTCGGTCCAACCCAGACCTGACTTACCTGCACTGTGGGGGCAACCTGATAAACGCAATCGACCTGTCCCACAACACTGCGCTGGAGCAGGCCCGGCTTAGTGACAACAATCTACAATCGCTCGATCTTACTAACAACAGCAAGTTAAGGATCCTCTATTGCAGCTTCAACCAGTTAGCAGCCATCGACCTTAGCCACAATCCTTTGTTGGAAGAGCTGTATTGCACGAACAACCTCATTGGGAGTATCGACGTCCGAGACAACCCTAAACTGGTTTTGCTCTCATGTGGAGAAAACCAACTGCTTGGCTTAAACGTTAGCCAAAACCCCGACCTGGCCTTCCTTTGGTGTTCAGACAATGCCCTCCAAAACCTAGACATCAGCCAAAATCCCAAACTGCAACAAGTCTATTGCCAAAGAAACGACCTGGACATCCTCGATGTTACAAATAATACGCAGATCGATTGGCTGTTTTGCTATTCCAACAACTTGACTGAGCTGGATGTCTCAAACTGCTTAGCCATGAGGCGTCTGTATTGTTACGATAATTCGCTGACAGTCCTAGACGTCACGCAAAACACCGCACTTGAGCAACTTAGGTGCGAGGACAACCATCTGACATTATTGGACGTCAGGCAAAACACCAGCCTTCAGCTTCTGTACTGCTCTGGCAACTACTTGACATCTCCCGACCAGGTAATCGGCTGGGAAGCGCTTGGCCTACAGATCAACAGTGAAGAAGTTACCGAGAGCGGGACTTTCCGCTATTATATGCAGTCTGCTGCGCCACTGATTGACCTTGGCCAGACGACTATTGTCGTCGCTTCTCCCAAAGCCGGCGAGTTGGCGCAAACCACCATCGGCTCTGGTGAAGGCTACTATGGCAGTATCACTTGGCAAAACGTAACAAATGACACAGTCCATACAGGAGCCTTCGAAAGCGGGTATGCCTATGAGGCAAGAGTCAGCCTCACTTCGACGGACTCCTATCAATGGCCTACAACTCCCCCATTGGTCTATGTGGGTGGGCAGCTTATAGAAAACACGTCAGTCGTAGGAACAGGCTCCGGCAATGTTTTGACGTTTGCCATTGCCTATCCTGTTTTAGAGGCTCAGCTGGTCTTTTATCCAACTATTCAAAGCTTTTCGACATTTACCGGCATTGGCAGCCGTATGGCGATAATCGACGCCCCCTTCGACGAGTTTGTCGAGCTGTCACTCAATGGCCAAACCGTCGACCCCGCATATTATGTGGTGTCTGATGGGGCCACAACGATACTGCTCTCCCAAGCCTATCTAGAAGGTTTGAGCAATGGCGACTATCTGTTTCGGGTTGAATTTGAAAACGGATATGCCGAGTTGACGTTAAAGGTAGACGTGACGGCTAACAATGGGTCAAGCGTTTCTCCGCCTCATGACCAGATACCCTCGACAGGCGATGTGGCAGTGCCCTTTGTGATCTGGGCTGTTATCTCAGCGATGGCTGGAACGCTGCTCCTGCTCGTTTACCTGTATAGCGAAAAGGCTTATCGGGCTGCTACAAGCTTTGGTTTACGATAGTCGAAGCAGACGGGTAGTAAAAAGCCCGTCTACTGGGGGTTTTTTTGAATTGTTGAGCCAGTCCTGCCACAAAATTGCAGTAGGGTACACTTTTAGCGGGTAAAAATTTATGTTACTAAAGCTAAGCAAATTTCTGACCAGGGATTTTGCAAAACAGCTTTTTTTAAGCGGAGAAAAAAGTGTACCCTACCGCAATTCTGTGGCACTTAGCCTTCATTAACGTGTTAGGTTAAGTATTATATTATACTAGTTTTGGCACCACAGCGTTGGCAGGCACAGACCCGATCATTGAATGGTCCGTGGGTCTATGCCCGTCCAAGCACTGATTAGGAGCCATTGTCTTTTAGCCTTATCATAGTATTCGTTAGTTTTATTGAATCATAGGACTTGAACAGGCTATGTTTGAATTCAGTGTGGATCTCGTACAGCTGGCAGAAAGCAGAAAAGTCTAAGATGCTCGCTCTGCCCTTGAAACAGTTTTTCAGGATTGCTACATAGAAGTCTTCCATGCTGTTTATTCCTGGGTGGTCCTCAGCTATGACAATGCAGCTTTTCTTATAGCCAAACAGCCGGTACCTAGGGTTTTGCTGCAGAATAAACCGCACTAGCTTGTTAGTCATTGCAAATCCTTCAAGGATTGGTAATTGGTCGATTTGCTGGGCAATTGTGTCCATGGTATAAAAAAGGCCGCTGATACCTGGTGCTTTGTTGATGATTGTTTCAAATGCTTGGTAAAACTGGCCAAGGTAGACAGCTGTCATGTCAAGGGCGCTTTTAGAGCAATAAACAAAATCGTCGATTTCAATAATATTGTCTCCTATGAAAAAGGATGGCGACAATGCTGTCCTGCTTAAGCCTTTGTTTTCGACAAATTCTTCAATAAGCTCTTTGTGGGTACAAGGGCCGCCTTTTTTGGCAATATAGTTTCGAATGACTTGCTTGATGGTTAGCCGGCGGTTTTGTGTGTCGCTTTTTACCAGATGCGGCATCCTGGAACCTTTCAGCGGCAAGTCTTTTTGCAGCTCGACTGCCCGGTACAGGATATCGTAGGAGATGACTCCGCCCGCTGACAAGACGGCCTCGTTGTCGGCAAAGATTTTCTTTACAGAGATGATCTCGTCTTCGTGCATGGTTTTTGCAGTGTTTTGGATTATTGTTCTGACGATATCTAGGTCTAGGCCCATTGCTTCAAGCGAGTACCAACCTCCATTGGCACGCATTAAATATGGGCTGTACTCTCCCAGGCCGTCTAGCTGCCAGATTTGCGTCATAGCACGATACGTCAAGTCTTCAGCATACTCGTCTGATATAAAACCTTGGTTCTGCTCGATTATCGAGTAGAAGTATTTGGCGAAAGTTGTCCGGTCGCCTATTTGTTGGGCACTACAGATCCAAGGGTATTCATGTAGGGTTAGATTATCGTTGGCGATTATGCGAAGCTCGCTATATAGAGCCTGGGGGGATTCGATGCCCTCGGCTACCAACTCTGCGCTATAGATGTCAAACACTCCGTTCACGCCAAGTATTGGTATTCTGCGTTCTTCGAACAAATCGTCTAAATCGTTTGCAATCCGTCTAATCAGCTTCTCTGGAAATGGCGCATAGTCTATATAGATGTATGTTGACGAGTTCCACAACAAGCATTCGCCGTCAGAACGTGACATATAGCTCAGTACCTGGCTTTTTGAAATGTTTGATCCAGTTCTAAGAGCAACCGTCCGACATATTTCGTCTGCCGTAATCGGTTCCTTTGCTTCGACAATAGCTAGGCGGATCTGCGCTGAAACGTTCATAGGCTGACTAGCAGCCATGATCTGTACATTATTTCGGCTGCCGATAATTTCGCCAATACTCGAAAGACCATAGATATGTTCTAAGATCTTTGCCAGGACTGCAGCTGGAGGCACTTGCTTGGAACAATTATCCTGGCAAGCAACCTGGCTGTTGATCTCACTTATGTCAATAAAGCCTTTCGAACTGACCAATATCTCTGCTAGGCCTTGAAGCCTCTCGCATCCAAGACAAGCCAAGTCTTTGGCCACAAAATAACCGGCATTCTTCCTTTCGTCGATGTTTACAAGCTCGGGGCTTTGTCGAAGGACGCTCAACGAGTCAAGGTACCAATCTGGATAACCGGTCATGTAGGCTAATGCTTGGTTGAGTTGTTCTGCCGTTCCCCCACCGCCCAGCTTGATGGCAGCTGACAGGGTGGCTATTCTCCACATAAATAAGCGCTTAGATCTTAAAGGGTCGAAAAAGACAACTGCCTTCTTCTCGATTTGCCTAATTCGCTCTCTGGTGAGATGCAGGTCGACTCCTAGGGAAGCCAAGGTCTTTTTTCTTGATCCGAACAGGCCAAAGCGCCCGATTATGACATCGAGGGTTGCCAGATTGGGCTTGTCGAGGCATTCGTACATTGCTTGGACGAACATCTGGTCGGGGGAATCGGCCTGATCGAGCAAATGTATGTAGTCTGCCAGGTATGCATTGATCTGGTGTATATAGTACAAGGTGCTAAACGACTGGCTTTTATTGTCCAATGCCTGGCCAATCGTTAGGTCGGACGCGACGGGGTGGGGAGCGAGCGCTTGGAACCATTCCAGCGGCACGTCCAGCAATATTTGATGGGTATTGTCAGTGATCTGTCTGTGCAGGGCATCGGTATCGGCTATCTGGATTCCAGAAGAACGGGCAGTATTGCACAGAACGGCTATAAAGTCATCAAAGGCCTGGCAGTCATGGAATTGCCCAATGACATGGTCTAGGCTTTCAGTGCTTAGAAAGCCAAATCTTCCATCGCTCGTAAAGAGGCTTAGTACGGATGCAAATTGCTGGAACTCAAGGCTTGTCGTGTAACTATAACCATTCAGCCAGCTGCTTTGTTGAGCGTGGTCGGTCTTTTCATGTGCGAGGAAGTCAAGCAGCGTGGTTTTTGCCTTTGCTTGGTCAATAGCTAGGTTTTGGATTGGCCTATTACTGTCAATGACGACTTTTTCAGTCATCAAAGGTGCCGGCAAGGGTTTGAAACGTGTACCTAAGACATCTTTGATTGCTGTGTTCTTGGTTGTCTCTAACATCCCTTTTTTCAACTCGCCGATGATGCTTTCAGGCTTGCGGATTGATTCTTGGTTAAGCAGCTCGCTTTGGCCAGGTCCATCTTCTGCCAGACTAGCTTGAGCAGCAACAATAAGCTCTTTGATGGCTCCGATCACCGATAAGAGCTTGTCTGTGTTCATACCCTTAAGCGACAACAAGTCATGCTCGCGGGAGTCCAGTAGTTTTCCTAAGGTATCGAACCCGTTTTTCACCAGGGTAACAAAGACAGTCTCGTTCATAAGTAGACAGGATATGGAAAGCTCCGAGAATGTGTCCATTAATATGGCAGCATTCGGGATCCGCAATCCCAAAGAAATCGCCCTAGGTTCAGGAACGAGGGTTTCTCCACATGAAAGGGCTTGGTCTGAGGAATGGGACTCTATAAGCAATGACTGCAAAGCCCGGTTCGCATCCTCGATCCTTTTTTCGCCAAAGCCCGGCAAGGCCAGCAGCTCTGTCTCGGTTATTGACAGCAAGTCGCCGAGGTTTTTGATTCCGTACCGTTGCAACAGGCCGATCGTTGTGCTCATCATTGGCATTTTATCTATGGGAAGCATTAGCAACTCTTGATCAATGACCTGTAAGATATCTCTGGAACTCATTTGATCCCCCTAAATACTCAAAACACCTATCAAAGTAGATCCTCGCCGATCAAGGCTGAAAGATTTATTTAACTTGGGTAAGGTAATCCACCACAGTCATTACTCATAAAGGTCAACACTCGCCTCGACTTGCCAGATCATCTCCAGATGGAAGACTAATCAAAGAGCCTAATCTTCATAGATATTTTCGTTGGTATCCTTCTCGTCGTTCATCATATCATACAAGTAGGTATTCATGCTATATGAGCTGAGGCAAGAAACTATAAATTTGCGGTTTTGATGATTTGTAGGCATGCTCGTCCGGTGCATTGCCTTATATAAAACAGAGGCGGGCATGTCTCTCTTTGCGCTATAAAGACTTATCGCCTGTTAGCTCGACTGCAAAAGGAGTAAATGCCAGCACAGAGGCTTGCCAAGCATTCTACCTTCGCGGTTTGTTTGCTTGACAAGCCCATGCACTGGTCAATATAAAGGTTTTTTGCTTTAAATCATTACAATGATTAAAAGCGCCTTTTTGTGGATAAATACACCTAAACCAGAATTAACTTGTTAAACTCTGTTTTTTGGCCTATCGATAAGTAACTGTTCATACCTGCATCAAGAATGTATTCGATCGGTTTATCCATGAATATCACAGCGATGCCTGTTTCAGGTACAAATCTTATGGCGTTAGAGCCGTCCGTCCTCCATATGGTGCCGCTCGTGGCCACGTTGTACGTGGACTTGTGCGGGGAGGCTGGGTTTTGCTCCAAGACCGTGAAGTTGCCGTTTGCGTCCGGGGCGGTCAGGACGACGAACGCATGCTGCCTTCCGCCCACATGGGACACGATGTCGCCGGGCTGCACGCTCTTGAGGTTCAAGTAGTTAGTGCCCTTCCAGGCGTTCTTCTGGCCGGCGGTGTTGTTCCCGTCCAACAGGCCGATCGGCTTGCCCAGCCAGTTCGACCATGACTTGCCAAGGTCTACGCACTGTGCCCCATAGACCCCATCTACATCTATCCCCCCGTTGCCACTCGGCGTCTTGGAGTTCCAGTTCTTGCTGTTCAATGCCCAGTCGGCCCATTGTTGGACCTTTGGGACTGAGGCCGGCCGTGTGGTCGTAAAGCTGGCCTTCGCGCTCCAGAACTCGTCACCGTTCACCTTCGCTAGGATCTGGTAGCTGTATGCAGTGCCAGGGGCAAGGGTGATCTTCAGCTCGTCTTTTGTGTCGTAGTAGGGGTTGTGGTACGTGCCGGTGTTCGTGCTGGCCTCTGTGTACTCCTTTATCAGCTTGTCGCCTTGGTATATGCGGATCCCGATCGTCTCTGTCCTAAAAGCCGAGCTTTTGGTGACAGACCCCCATAGGACCGCCGAGGTGTCTTTGATGGTGTTCTTCGATGCCTCTGTGCTTACCGTGACTTTCAGCCAGACTGCGTACAGCGTGGTGTTGGCATTCGCTGTATAGCTGTCGCCTGGCTTGTAGGAGGCTGTCGTGGCAGCCGCGCTAGTGCCCCAGCCTAGGAACGTGTAACCGCTCCTCGTAGGCTTGGCGCTGCTCAAAGCCAATGCCGAGCCGCTGTTCTTGGTCTGTGCCGCAGGGGCCCCTGAGCCGCCGTTGCCGTCGTATGCGACAGTATAGGAGGCCGCGGCCTCCACGCTGGCGTTAGAGCCGTCCGTCCTCCATATGGTGCCGCTCGTGGCCACGTTGTATGTGGACTTGTGCGGGGAGTCGGGTCTTTGCTCCAAGACCGTGAAGTTGCCGTTTGCGTCCGGGGCGGTCAGGACGACGAACGCATGCCGTCTTCCGCCCACATGGGACACGATGTCGCCAGGCTGCACGCCTTTGAGGTTAGAGTAGTTAGTGCCCTTCCAGGCGTTCTTCTGGCCGGCGGTGTTGTTCCCGTCCAGCGAGACGATCGGCTTGCCCAGCCAGTTCGACCATGACATGCCAAGGTCTACGCACTGTGCCCCGTAGACCCCATCTACATCTATGCCATCGTTTCCCTCCGGTGTTTCGGAGAGCCAGTTATCACCGTTCAATGCCCAGTCGGCCCATTTTTGGACTTCATCTGCCAGCATTCTTACATATAGGTCTTCCAGCTTGAACCTCTCCCAGGTCGACGGCTTGGCCGCGCTGGCCTTGACCGGGGCGTTGGGCTGCCCGACGTCTGCCTGGACCCATTTCCCGTTGGCCTGC
>WRNE01000032.1 GCA_009776725.1 Coriobacteriia bacterium | reverse complement strand
CAGACAAGAACATGGTAGAGTTCATCAACGATGCTATCGCAGCTATCCAGGTTGCCTAGCAAGGGAAGATTTCACGGGCATTTTTAAATGATGTACTACGCAGCTATGACGGTATACCATCAACTAGGGTCGACTTTGAACAAGCGGTGTAGCGTCAACGCAGTATAACAAGCCATGAAATGAGTTTGAATAGGGCCATTTTTAGATGATAGATTGACTCCTACACCAATACTGGCTTGCGGTATAAAAGTTTCCTCGATTAGCTGAGCCTACCGCTACTATGCACTTTGTTCAAACCTAGCAGGCTTGAACAACTGGAATGTGCTAACTCACTGTGCTTTTTCGAAGCTTTTTTCGTGCTTCAAGCATGGGTTTGCACTGTAGGCAATAAAGCAAACCATAAATAACGATTATATAAAACAGCGCAGTATAGCCGACAGGCGTATCATGGTATGATTGTTACGCTGTGACGGGGATGGGAGTTGTCAGAGCAAAGGGGTAGGGAGCCACGAAATGGAACTGACCGTTTCCTCGCTATATAAGGACTATGGGGCAAAGGCCGCGCTTCGCGACGTCAGCTTCACACTGACGCCGGGCATCTATGGCCTGCTTGGCCCGAACGGGTCGGGCAAGAGCACCTTGATGGGTATCATCACCGGCAACTTGAAGCAGACGTCAGGAACTGTGCTTTGGGACGGCAAGGATATCGGGGAGCTGGGCGGGGAGTACCGGGCTATACTCGGCTACGTTCCCCAGCACCACTCGCTCTACCCAGAGTTCACCGCCTCTCGATTCCTCTACTACATGGCCGCCTTGAAGGGGATGACCAAGGCCGAAGCCGATTTGCAGGTGCCTGAGGCTTTAGAGCTGGTCGAGCTGACAGCTGTGGCGAAAGACAAGGTCAAGACCTTCTCCGGCGGCATGCGACAGCGTCTGGCGATCGCCCAGGCGGTGCTTTCCAACCCAAGCCTACTGGTGATGGACGAACCCACCGTCGGGCTTGACCCCTACCAGCGGGAGACTGTCCGAAAGATGATCGTCGGCGTCGCCGAGCAGAAGGTCGTGTTGGTCTCCACACATGTCGTGTCTGACATCGAGTGGATATCCAAGGAGGTGCTGTTGCTAAAGGAGGGCGAGCTGGTCCGCCAGGGCAGCCGCGAGTCTTTGGTGGGCGAGGTCGCTGGGCTGGTCCCGGAGGAGTTGAAACCCAAAGGCAGGCCGCTTGGCTTGGAGGATGTCTACCTCTACTTCTACGGGGAAGAGCATGGGGAAGCTGACTTGCTATGAGGCTTTAAAGCTGCTGCAACGAAGGACGGCCTGGCTGGTCGTGGCCGGACTGCTCTGCGCCAATTGCCTGCTGGTCTACTACCAGGCAAACCGCCAGGGTCCGGAGGGCTACTCGCTCAGGCAGGCCAGCGAGGTCTACAGCGAGCTTGCCTTAGTCGACCCCTATGAGCTGGTCGACTGGATGCGGGCAGATACTGAGCGCATCTACAGCGACGCGTTTGCCGGCAGCTACGAGGGCTTGTACAGGGCGCACATCTACCAGTCGGCGGAGGCACAGCTGGGCTCAGTGCTGGCCTACGGGCAGTACCTGGAGGGCATCGACACGCAGGCCGAGCGCATGATGACCTCGTCTGTCTTCGCCGAGCCGGGCACTTTCTCATACCGTAACATCCAGCAGACCCCTAAGGCCTATGCAGGCCTGAAGGGCCTGGAGGTTCCATTCGCTTTTTCCGGCGGGGTCTTGCTGGTAAGCGACAACAGGCTGGTCGACCTGCCGCTTTTCGCCTCGCTACTGGTCTTGGCCATGCACCTCCTGATATCGGAGCGGGAGGAGGGCACTTTGGCGATCGTCAAGTCCGCCAAGCATGGGCATGGGAAGACGATTGCCGCCAAAGCCTTGGTGTTGCTAGGCATGACAGCCGCCTTGACCTTAGCCTTTTACGGCTTGACGCTGCTGGTGGCCTTAAGCCAGGTGGGGCTGGGCGACTTGAGCCGCCCGGTCCAGTCGCTTCAGGGCTACCTGTCAAGCCCGCTTCGGCTGTCGGTGCTGCAGTTCCTGCTCTTGTTCCTGTCGGCCAAGCTGCTGGCAGGCTTTGCTGTGATGGCTGCCTTCTTTGCAGCCTGCGTCTATGCCAGGAACAGCGTCTACGCCTGCATGGCGGCAGTGCTTGCCTTCGGTGTGCAGGCGCTTATGTACAAACAGATAGGCGCGTACTCGCCCTACAGCCTGCTAGCTTATGTCAACCTGGCTGCCGTATTGGACACCGGCGCCTACTTTGCCGACTACGTGAACCTCAACCTTTTCGGCTACCCGTTAAACACTGTGGCCTCCGGCCTGGCTGCAGCTGCCGCAGCGACCTCGCTCGGGCTAGGCTTCGGCTGCTACCAGTTCGCCAATGAGGAGACTGCCTCAGCCCAGGAGAGCAGGGTTTTGGTGCTTGCCCGGAGGCTGGCAGGCAGCATCTTGCCCAAAGCCGGCTTCGGCAGGCACAGGGTGCTGGCCTTACACGAGGCATACAAGCTCTTGGCAATGAACAAGGGGCTTTTGGTGTACGCAGTCCTTGTGCTTATCCAGATAATGTACTTCAACGGCCTCAGGCTCTGGGTCGACCGGGAGGAGTACTACTACCTCCAGTACTCGGTCAGGCTGGAAGGGGGGCTCACCCCGGAGAAGCGGGACTACCTTGTCCAGGAGGCCTACCGCATCGAGTCTGTCGAAGCCGACGAGCGCTCAATCTACGAGCAGTACGAGCGGGGCGAGATAGACATCGCCTACATGGACTACCTGATCCGCCGGCTGGAGGTCAGCCCCGAGCAGCGGTCAGCCTTTGGCCGTGCCTACAGCCAGTACTTCATGCTGGAGGCACAGGCGCAGTCCGGCAGAGAGGTTGCTTACGTCTACCAGACTGCCTGGGTGGCTGTGCTTGGACCTGCCGCGCGCGGCGACGCCCTGGGCAGCCTGGCAAAGGCCCTGCTCGCTTTGGTCGTCGGGCTTTCGTCGCTGGGCTCTGTGGAGAAGACCACCCGGATGGATGCCCTGATCACAGCTTCTGCCAGGGGGAGGCCTGCGGTGACGAGGCTCAAGACAGTGCTTTGCTGCTGCTTTGCCCTGCTGGCCTGCTTGACGGCTATGCTGCCAAAGATCGCCAAGGTCTTTCTGACCTATGGCTTTAAGCCCTCTGACCTGCTTGTCTCCGCGAGCAGCCTCACCGCCATTGCCGGTGCGCCGGCCAACATGCCCATCGCGCTGTACTTCGCCGGACGGCTGGTGGCCTGCCTGGCTTACTGTACGCTGGCTGGGCTCGCTGTCTTTAAGGTGTCGGAGAGGACAGGCAACACGATCACCACCATGCTGGCCTGCACCGCCGTCTTCGTCTTGCCGGTAGTCGCACTGATGCTGCTGGGAGCGTAATGCTAGCGGGGTGGGCCTCTCTGCGATAAACCCAGGTATGACCCAGCAAACACCTGCGCTGGTGCCAGAATAAAACCCTTGACGCAGCGGTCTATAGAGTTTAGACTGATTGAGGTCGATAAGATATAGACCAAAGGCTTGTAGCCCAAAGGGAGGCGCAATTAATGGTACCAGTCTTCAAACTGACCAAGTCCGAGGCCCGCTTAGCCGAGCTGATATGGGAAAACGCCCCAATCGCTTCCATGGATCTGGTCAAGCTGGCAGAGGGGGAGCTTGGCTGGAAGAAGTCCACAACCTTCAGCATCTTGAAGTTCCTTATTGAAAAAGGCATCGCCCAAAACGAAAAGTCACAAGTAAGCATGCTGCTTACCAAGGACGAGTTCTTTGCGGGGCAGAGTGTCAAGTATGTCGATGACACCTTCGGCGGGTCACTGCCGATGTTCGTAGCTGCCTTTACCAGCAGCCGCAAGCTGACGCCTGCCCAGATCGCAGAGCTCAAGCGCTTGATCGAGGACAACGGGGAGGGGGAGTCGGATGGATAAGGCATTTATCACCGTCGTCAACATGAGCTTGACAGGGGTCTTTGTCATCATAGCCGTCTGCCTTGCCCGCATCCCGCTGAAGAAGGCGCCAAAGCTTGTATCCTACTGCCTTTGGGCGGTAGTCGGCTTCCGCCTGCTTTTCCCATTCTCGGTTCAAAGCGCCTTCTCCCTCCTGCCTATCAATCCCAAGCCGATCCCGACTGACATCGGCATGCAGTCTTCTCCCTATATTGATACCGGTATAGATGCAATAGATCAGGCTGTCAACACTGTCTTGCCTGAGGCGGGACTGACGGCAGAGGGAGCAGGGCCCTTGTCAGCGTGGGCGGCAGCGTTTTCATGGGCTTGGGCAGTCGGCATGACGGCAATGGCAGTCTTCGGCATCGCCTCCTATGTCCGCTTGAAGCGCAAGATGGCCTCGGCCAACGAGGTCGGGGAGGGCGTCTACGAGTCGGCAAGGGCAGCCTCACCCTTCATGCTTGGCTTGGCCAAGCCGCGTATCTACCTGCCGATCGGCATCTCCCCAGACGAGCGGGAGTATGTCGTTGCCCACGAACGCATCCACTTGCAACGGCGCGACCACCTGGTCAAGTGTGCTGCTTACCTCATCCTCTGCCTGCATTGGTTCAACCCCTTTGCCTGGCTGGCATTCCTGCTGATGGGAGTGGACATGGAGCTCTCCTGCGACGAGCGGGTGTTAAAAGACCTTGGTGCAGGCATCAAGAAGAAGTACTCGATGTCCCTGCTGGCGATGGCGTCTAGCCATTGGCCGGTCAGCACCAGCCCGCTGTCCTTTAGCGAGGGCGGCCTGAAAGAAAGGATCAAGAACGTGATGGGCTTTAAGAAACCTTCCCGCATGCTTGTCGTGCTATCAGTAGCTGTAGCTTTGGTGGTCGGCCTCGGTTTTGCATTGGACAGGGCTAACAATGCCGAGGCCGGCCTGTATGCGCCAGACATTCCTGAAGAGACACCGCTGGTGACGGTTTATATAGGTGGAGAAAAGACAGGCCTGGTGGAACATGGCAGCAGGCAGGCAAGCCTGCCGGCAGGACTTGACCCACTTGAGCTGTTGCATTCAATATCAAACGAAGACATCAGCCAGCCTGGGCTTGCCGCTGGCCGGGAGGGCAGCTTCCAGCAGGTCGTTGCAGGAACGGCTGTCGTCGACCTGCCTTATGTAGCCGACGGCGGGCGGATCACCATCAGCGCCGGCGACGCGGACGTCGAGGCTATTGTGACCTACAGCTATATCTTAGGCTCAGACGGGCTGCCCTTGTCTTTTGGCTCTGGCGATTTATCGGTCATCCAGCCGGACTATCCTGGTGACTTGGCCAGCGAGAGCTTTATGGAGTCAAGCATGGCAGTCTCTGCCAACGCCGCTCCCGAGGTCATTGTCGACGGATTCATGTTGCGAGGCTACTTCATCTCGATCTACATTGACGGGACGGCTTATGAGTATCTGCTCGTTGTCCGCCTCGATGCGCCAACCGTGGTCACATCGTTAGAGCCGCGGGACAACTTCCCCATAAACGAGGCTGGCAAGACCTATGGCGCCAAAATCTATGTGGCGGACCTACACGTCGTGATCACACCGGAGATGATCGCAGTCGCAGCCACAAACGGCGAGTCAGGCTATGCAGACCTCGACGATATGTACGGCTTCGGCAGCAACAACCCGGTCAGCCAGGCCGAGGCAGGCTTGGAGATGGAGGTTACAAACGAAAACCTCAGCCCGGAACAGGCTTTTATCAGGTCGGTGGAGGCCCAGACCGGCGTCAGCCTGGACGTCGACGCTGTCAACGAGGCCTTTGTCGGGGTCAAGGGGGCTAGGGGGTCCCTGCGCCTCTACAAGTACCTTCCGCAAGCAGACAAGGACGCGCTGCTCGGCTTGCTGCCAGTAGGCTACCGAAGCGAGCAGGTCGTCGTCAACGCTTATCAGCTGGCCTATCGGAGCAAAGGCGTGAGCATCCCGGTCTATCAGTCCGACGGGGTCACGGTGATCGGTGAGTTTGTCTGCGGCGACCAAATAGGCTTGGTGCTGTCGGTGTCCGCTGCCAGTAGCGGAACGGTAGCAAGGCTGCCTGGGTACTTAATCATGAAGTAAGCCAATATACCGCAATAACAGGGCAACCTAGGCCTTGAGCCAGCCTGCCCGGCTGTAACTTGCCATTGGGACCGCACAGCAAAAGCCGCTCTGGTAATTGGACAGTCTAAACATAGCTGCAAAACCGCGAGTCTCTAGCCAGCCTGCATGTGTACAATGGTTTTACAAGAAGCAAGCAGCTCACCGTAAGAAGGAGACTGACTAGATGAACAACCGAGCAGCCACACAGTCAAGCCATTTGTTTACCTCAGAAAGCGTGACGGAGGGCCACCCTGACAAGCTGTGCGACCAGATCGCCGATGCGGTCCTAGATGCTATCCTGGCCAAGGAGAAGGAGCTGGCCGACCAAGGCTACATTGCTCCGGACGGGTTGCGCACCGACCCCAAGGCCGCCCGGGTGGCTTGCGAGGTCCTGGTTACCAAGGGCCTCGTCGTCTTAGGTGGCGAAGTACGCACCGAGGTCTATGTGGACATCGCCCAGGTTGCCCGCGAGGTGATCAGCGACATCGGCTACAACGACCCTGAGCTGGGATTCGATGCCAAGACCTGTGGGATCCTAAACGCTATCCAAGACCAGAGCCCTGACATCTCGCAGGCAGTCGACAGCAGCCAAGAGGCAAGGCAGGGCGGGGGAGAAGACCAGTCGTCGCCAACAGACCCTTACGACCAGATCGGCGCTGGCGACCAGGGCATGGTTTTCGGCTATGCGACAAACGAGACTGATGTGCTGATGCCGATGCCTATTTTCCTGGCCCACCGCCTGGCAGAGCAGCTCACCGCGGTGCGCAAGGACCAGACCCTGCCTTACCTGCGACCTGACGGCAAGACGCAGGTGGGTGTGCGTTATGAAAACGGGATGCCGGTCCGAGTGGAGAAGATCCTTATCTCCTCCCAAAGCGAGCAAGGTATCGATATAGAAAGGCAGCTCAAGCCTGACCTGGTCGAAACGGTGATCAACCCGGTCATGGAACGGTACGGCCTAGACTACCTGGACGCCGAGATACTGGTCAACCCCAGCGGCTGTTTCGAGAAGGGCGGCCCTGCCGCCGACACCGGCTTGACCGGCCGGAAGATCATCGTCGACACCTACGGCGGCATGGGACGCCACGGTGGAGGCAGCTTCTCAGGCAAAGACGCGACCAAGGTCGACCGCTCAGCGGCTTATGCGATGCGCTGGGTGGCCAAGAACATTGTTGCTGCCGGATTGGCACAGCGTTGCGAGATACAGGCAGCCTATGCGATCGGCATGTCAAAGCCTTTCTCCTTGATGGTAGAGACGTTTGGCACGGGAGAAGTCAGTGACGCGCTTCTAGAAGAGGCTGTCTTGGAGGTTTTCGACCTGCGCCCAGCAGCGATCATCGACCGGCTCGACCTGTTTCGCCCGATTTTCCGCAAAACTGCAGCGTATGGGCATTTTGGCCGTGAGCTCGACGAGTTTACCTGGGAGAAGACCGACCGCACCGACGAGCTGAAGGCTGCGGTCGGGCGACTTGGGTAGCCGATACCTCACAAGTCCCGGCATTTGACCGATCTAGGGGAGCAGGGCCCAAGCAGTGGCAAGAGACAGTTCTTTTACAACAGCACTCAACGTCCCAAGCGACGTCTTAGAGGTGATGGGCCTGCTAGAGTCCGCCGGCTACCCCAGCTTCCTGGTAGGCGGCTGTGTGCGGGACGCCTTGTTAGGCAGACAGGCCATGGACTACGACCTCGCCACACCAGCACTAGTAGATGAGCTTAAGAAAATACTAGTAGACTATAGAATTATCGATACAGGATCCGCATACGGCACTGTGACGCTGCTGACCGGCCAGCGCGAGCTGGAGGTCACGACCTTTCGGGCCGACGGCAGCTATTCCGACAGCCGGCACCCCGACTCCGTGTCCTTCTCCACAAGCATCGAAGACGACCTAAGCCGGCGCGACTTTACGGTCAATGCGGTCGCCTATTCCCCGACGCAGGGCTGGGCCGACCCCTTTGGCGGCAGGGCAGACCTGGAAGCCGGTGTCCTCAGGGCGGTCGGCAACGCCGGCCAACGCCTGCAAGAGGACGCCTTGCGCATCATGCGGGCGCTCAGGCTGGCAGCGACTTTGGGGCTTAGGGTCGACCCTGGCTTGTCAAAGGCGCTGCATGACAACAAGGGCCTGCTCCAAAACATCAGCCCGGAGCGCATCTCCGCCGAGCTGATGCGCCTGTTGTCGGCAGAAAACGACCAATTACTGCCAGTACTATTAGAATATGGAGAAGTGCTGGCAGTCCCGATCCCCGAGATCGGCGCGATGATCGGGCTTGACCAGCGCAGCCCCTGGCACACCTACGATGTCTGGGAGCACACCGTGCGGGCGCTCGTCGCAGTCAGCCCTGACGATCTGGTCGTGCGCTTGACGCTCTTGCTGCACGACATCGGCAAGCCGCCGACGTTTACCATCGACGAGACGGGGCGCGGGCATTTCTATGCCCATGCGCCGCTGGGTGCCGAAATAGCCCGTGACCGCTTGCAGGCCTTGCGTTTTGACAAGCGCACCGTCCAGCAGGCCTATGAGCTGATCCGGTCGCACTTTGCGCCGATTGCCCCCGATACTGTACTTAGATGGCTGAGGAGGCTGGGCGAGCAACAGCTGCGCCGGCTGTTTGCGGTAAAGATCGGGGATATGTGCGCGCATATCGACTCGGCAGTGATTTCGGGACTGCCTCCGATCCTTGACTGCTTGGACGCGCTAGACGAGGCGATATCCAGCAGAGCCTGCTACTCGCTTGGCCAGCTGGCTGTCAAGGGAGGCGACCTGATAGCTATAGGGGTCGAGCCTGGACCTAGGCTGGGCGCGCTTTTGGAGGCCTTGCTGGACACGGTCGTCGAAGACGGGCAGCCCAATGACTACCAAAGGCTGATGGCAGCCGCTAGGCAGCTAAAGGACCTCGACCTTGGCGCCCCCAAGGAGGCCGACGCTGCCGACCATATCGAGTACACCTCAGGCAAGCAGGAGGCCTAAAGCATGGCTACGGTAACGATGACCCCCGAGCTGGATGCCCGCTTGAAGATGCTCAACCCTGAGCAGCAGCTGGCAGTCTCGACCCTTGACGGGCCAGTGCTAGTGGTGGCAGGGCCTGGCACCGGCAAGACCGAGCTGCTCTCGCTGAGGGTAGCGAAGATACTGCTGGAGCGCGACGTCTTGCCCCAAAACATCCTCTGCCTGACTTTTACCGATGCCGGGGCCCGGGCCATGCAGCAGCGTTTGGCGGACTTGATCGGGGCAGCAGCCTATGACGTCGAGATCTCGACTTTCCATGCTTTTGCGTCACGGCTGGCGACCAATTACCCTGAATACTTCCTTCGCCGTGCCTCAGACACCGCCATCAGCACCTTGCAGGCCTCCAAGCTGGTCAACAGCTTGCTGATGGGCCTCAAAGTCGACGACCCGCTCTTCCAGCGCCCCTTCAACGGAGTGGTGGGCACGCTGAACAATGTGATCTCGTTTATCTCTTACTTCAAGCGTTCCGGCCTGCGCATCGACGAGCTGCAGGGAATCATCCAGCAAAACGAGGAGGCTTTTGACTATCTGGAGAAAAGCACGGATCTCCTCTCCATGGTCGGCAGCCGGGTCCCGGGAAGCGCAGCCAAAAAGGAGGCTTTCTTTGCCTCGCTCCTAGACTTGGTAAACCGGCTCGAGGCACTTGCCCCTGAGCGCCTCAGGTCCAAGATCATCGGGACGCCAGGGGTCTATGAGCCATATCTAAGCTACTTCGCCCGCATGTTTAACCAAGGCCCGCTATATGACAGCGATGCCAACAAATCTGACGGCTATGCGCTCTTGCGAAAGCTTTTGTTTGCCAAGGACAACGACGGGAACACGGTCATAAAGGCCAGGCAATCCAACTTGAAGATGACCTCGGCTCTAGAGGTTTTTCGCCAGTACCAAGAAAGCCTGGACAAGGCCGGGCAGTTCGACTTCGACGATATGATCTTTACCGCAATCGAGGCGGTCGCTGGCCATCCGGCTTTCAAGCACAACCTTCACGACCAGTACAAATACCTGCTTGTCGACGAGTTCCAAGACACCAATGGGGCGCAGATGCGAATCCTTGACCTGCTCAGCGACTACAGCGTGAGCCCCAATATCCTAGTTGTCGGCGACGACGACCAGGCGATCATGCGCTTTCAAGGCGCGTCCGTCATGCATTTGTTGCAATTCGAACAAAAGTTTGCCAATATAGCGCGGATTGTCTTAAAAACCAACTACCGGTCCGTCCCCTCGTTGGTCGGGCTGGGGCAAGAACTGGCTGTCCAAATCGTAAACCGCCTGCCTGCCTCTGCCCATGAGAAGCAGTTGCAAAGCTTTCTAAGCGACGCTCCAGACCAGGGGTTCACTGCCCGCGAATACGCCAGCCGGGAGGCCCAATACCTGGAGCTGGCCCGGGCTATCAAAGACCGCATCGACTCCGGCTTCGTCAAAAACGCCAGCAGGCCCACCGAGGCCATTGCAGTCATAGCCTACAGGCATGACAGCCTACGGGCCTTGATCCCATACCTGAACGCTTTGGAGGTCCCCTTCAACTATCGGCTTACCAGCTCAGTCGACGAGATTGCGTCGCTCCAGACCTTTTTCCATTGTCTGCGCTTCGTAAACGACCTAGCTAGCAGGTCCGATGCCTTGGCAGAGTCCCACTTGCCGGCGATCCTTGCCTCTAAAGAGCTAGGGCTTAGCCCCGACCAATATATCGAGTTCGCCTTAAACTGCCGTTCAAACCGCCAGACCTGGCTGACCGCCTTGCGTTTGAGCGAGGATTCAAGCCTGCAGGGCATCTATACTTGGTTGGCCCGATTGGCGGTATCGGCAAAGAGCAGCCCCGTGCGCCAGCTGCTCCATGAGCTGATAACCCCCTTGAGGGAGTACTACGAGAAGCAAGACGACATCATACAGCTAGTCGAGTTCAATAAGGGCATCAGTGCGCTTTTGGCCTTTGTCGAGGCCGAGTTGCTCAATGCGAGGGCGCTAGGCCTGACTACCGGCAGCGACAGTGGGCAAGTGGCTAGTTCCCATCCTTTGAGCCTGTCCGACCTGGTCAGCACCTTTGACGACGCCAGCCGCTTCAATGAGAAAATCAACGTGGATATCGAGATGTCCCGCCCAGACTCTATCGACCTGACAACAGCGCACGGGTCGAAAGGCCTGCAATACGACCTGGTCTACCTGATAGACGCTGACGACCGCCAATGGCACTCGTCAGGCAGAGCCGGCACGCAGCTGGTCGCCGATAACATGCTTTTCGGCCAAGAGAGGGACGACGACGACAGCCGTCGGCTGCTGTTCGTCGCGGTCACCCGGGCCAAGCGCTTGCTGGAGGTCACACTGGGAAACGAGGGCCTGGCCCGCGAGCTGCTCGGCTTGGTGAATGTGGAGAAGACCGAGGCTTCGGCGCAGTCGCTGCTGGCGCAGTCTGAAATCAGCCTGGCTGAGCGGTTTTATCCATATAACTCGGACTGGCCGCTGTTCGTGTCCCCACACCTCCAAGACATGCAGATGTCGGCGAGCCTGTTAAACGCCTTCATCCAAGACTCCCTGGGCGGCCTGGGAGCGGAGGGCTTCTTTGCCTCAAGCGTGCTTCGGCTGCCAGAAAAGCCCAGCGTGGCGGTGGAATTCGGCAATCTGATGCATAGGTTCTTCGAGGATTGGCTGAACCATGTGGTCCGGTCCCAAGACATCGGGCCGAAAGACCTTGTGCAAGCCTACCTGGAAGAGGTCTCCTGGCTTGATTTCGAAGAGCTGGAGCGCGAGCAGCTGCGGCAGCGCCTGCGCTTGGTTGTCGAGCAGTTCATACCGCAGGCCGGCGGGATATTCGTTGCCCATGCCATTGCCGAGAAATGGGCTTTCACCCATTTGGACGACGTGCCCTTGACCGGGAAGTTCGACCTGATCGTCCCAGACCAGGCCAGCAAGACGCTTCGGGTCTTTGACTTTAAGACCGGCCGGAATACGGGGCAGCAAAAAATCGATGCCGCACAGTGGCGGCAACTGATGTTCTACAAGCTGCTGCTGGAGCTGTCGCCGGAGTACAGGGGCTGGACAGTCACAGCAGCAGTAGACCTGTTCGTCGACCCGACCAATGTCAGTGGGGGGAATGTGTCGATCCCCAGCCCGATCGACATGTCAGGCCTCGACCTGGGTGTATTCAAACTATTGGTCAAGGCTGTTTGGCAGCGCCTACAAAGCGGGGACCTGGATGTCTCTGGCTTTGCCGAGTCCCCACAGCTAGCCGGCCTACGGGCGGGCTCCGTTTACAAAAGCGACAGCAAGGGCGGTAAGAAAGGCGATCCCAAAGAGCCTTCCTCGGCAGAGGTCGAGGCGGTCTTCGAGCAATGGCTGATTGACGGGCTCCTCGGCTGAGGCGCGTTTTTTTTAAGTATTGGGCTAGAGTGAATATTACCGACATTGACACATAAAATCAGTTTCTATATGATTCTCGTCTAATATTCATCTTTAGCAGTGTTAGCATTAAAGCTTCAAGAAGATGGAAATGGTTGATGAACTAGTCAAGGAGTTCTTCAGATGAAAGAACTGTTACTGTTGGTATTCCTGGTACCGATAATCGGGTCGTTCCTCCTGCCTCTGGCAGCAAGGCTGTCCGAGGCGCTGAGAAACGTCCTCTCGCTTGTCTTTGTGTTAGCAGCCTTTGGCTGTTCGGCGGCCATGGCGCCTGCTGCCTTGCGCGGCGAGCCATTGTTTGTCAGCTACGAGCTGCCGATCGGCTTCTCGTTTGGCTTTAACGCAGATGGACTAGCTGTTTTTATGGCTTTGATCGCATCCTTTGTCGGTGCGATTATTGTTATTTACTCTTTCACATATATCGAGCACAGCGATCATAAGAATGAGTATTATCTGATGGTCACCTTGTTCATCGGGGCGATGATGGGCTTGGTCTATTCGACCAACCTGATATTCATCTATGTTTTCTGGGAGGTCTCAGCTGTCAGTTGCTGGCAGTTAATCGGCTACTACCGTGAGCCGGAGCATGTGCTTCGGGCAGACAAGGCCTTCTTGATCACCGTCTTCGGGGCTTTGGTCATGCTCATGGGCTTTATGCTGATCTACCAGCAGACAGGCACTTTCGATATTACCGAGATGCGGGGCGCAGAGCTCTCCAACGTTACGGTCCTGCTCGTCCTGGTCGGCCTGTTGAGCAAGTCCGCGACCTTGCCTCTGCACACCTGGCTGCCTGATGCAGGCGTGGCGCCCTCGCCGGTAACGTCGCTCTTACATGCCGCAGTGCTGGTCAAGATCGGTGTCTACGCCTTTGCCCGTTTCTTTATCTTCAGCTTCTCGGTCGACCCGGTCTGGCACAGGGCCGTACCGATCATTGCCGCCTGCTCGGCTTTGGTGTCGGCTGGGGCAGCGATGTGCGAGTACGACATCAAGCGCATCATTGCCTACTCGACGATCAGCCAGATCGCCTTCATCTTCCTAGGCCTGTCTATCGACAACACACTAGGCATCTCAGGTGGGCTTCTATATATCATGATGCACAGCCTGGCCAAAGGCGGCCTCTTTCTTTGTGCCGGCGTGGTCGAGCACAACACCCACACTAAGGACATCCGACAGCTAGGCGGGCTGATCAGGACGATGCCGGTGACAGCCGTCACTTTCCTGGTCTGTGCCTTCTCGATAATGGGCCTGCCTCCGCTGGGCGGCTTCTTCAGCAAGTACATGGTAGTCAGCGGCGCAGTCGAGGCCAACCATCCTTGGGTGGCAGTCGTCTTTGTCTGCGGGACCCTGATGACCATCATGTACCTGATGCGGGTCTTCAATGCGGTCTTCTTAGGCTCTTCTCCGGCAAAGATCGCAGACATCAAAGAAGGCTCGCGCTCGATGGTAGGCAGCGCTGTGGCTTTAGCGGTGCTCTCTGTTGTCGGAGGCCTGCTGGTCTACTTTCCGTCGGAGTTCGTCAAAAGCATAGTCATACAGATCGGAGGCCTGCTGTGATTGGTGATTTTGTGATCAGCGACTGGATGGTCCTCCTGCCCATTCTGATACCTGCGATAGGGGCAGGCCTTGTCATGCTTTTGCCTAAGCAAGGCTTTAACCTGCAGCAAGCCGTGGCTATGCTGGCCTCAGCGGCCACTTTGGCTGTGACTATCTTGTTTTTTGGCAGGGAGCTCTCGTTTTTCAAGAATTGGCTTGGCTTCGGCATCAATTTCGACCTGAGACTCTATAGCTTCTCGGCAATGATCGTCTTTGTCGCAGCATTTGCCTTCCTAAGTATCTTGTATGCGTCGGTCTATATGCGGGACAAGGCCAACACCCGCACGTTCTTCGGCTTTGTCTTGCTGGCCACGGCCTTTGTCTGCGGGGCGATGCTGGCCAACAACCTGGTGCTGATGCTTTTCTTCTGGGAAGGCCTCCTAGGCATCATGTTCGCCTTGATCTATACAGGCGGGAAGGAGGCAACCGATACCGCCATCAAAGCGCTGGTCATCAACGGTTTTGCCGACCTCTGCCTGATCCTTGGGGTCTGTATCACCGGCTGGTTGGCTTCGACTCTGACTATGGATAAGATCAACTTGCAGCTAAACAGCTACTGGGCCAACTTTGCCTTCGTCATGATGATGATAGGGGCAATCGGAAAAGCCGGGGCCATGCCTTTTCATTCGTGGATTCCCGATGCGGCAGTCGACACGAATGTGCCTTTTATGGCGTTCCTGCCTGCAGCGCTGGACAAGATCCTCGGGATCTACCTGCTTGCCCGGATGAACCTGGACCTGTTCTACATACTGCCAGGCTCACGGATGTCGACTTTCATGATGTTCGTAGGCTCCTGTACGATTATTTTTGCCGTCATGATGGCCCTTATCCAGAAAGACTACCGCAAGCTTTTGGCCTACCATGCAGTCAGCCAGGTCGGCTATATGATACTTGGGATCGGCACGGCCTTGCCGATTGGCATCGTCGGCGGCATCTTCCATATGGTCAACAACGCCTTGTATAAGGGCTGCCTCTTTTTTACTGCCGGCGCTGTCGAGGTACAGACCGGCACCACCGACTTGAAGGTACTAGGCGGCTTGGGCAAGAAGATGCCGATTACCTGTTTTGGCTTCTTAATAGCAGCGCTGTCCATTGCCGGAGTGCCGCCTTTTAACGGCTTCTTTTCCAAAGAGTTGGTCTTTAATGCCGCTTTGGAGTCGAATATCGTGTTCTTCGTCATTGCTGTCCTGGGTGCTTTTTGCACTGCGGCGTCCTTTCTCAAGCTTGGCCATACGGTCTATTTCGGCAAAGAGACAGCGACTACCAGGAACACCCGTGAAGCCCCCTGGCCTGTTCTTGTGCCGATCGTCGTACTGGCGGCTGCCTGCGTCCTCTTTGGCGTCTATAACCCTCTCCCCCTCAAAGGCCTGATCGAGCCGATTTTAGGAGAGAGGATCGAGCATACCTATTCCGGGCTTCCGCATGACTGGGTGCTGCCCCTTGTCTCAGGGGTGATTCTGATATTAGCAGTAATAAACCATATATATGGTGTGAGAAAGTCTGGCAAGCCGGTCGGGGCTGTCGACCATATCCATCATGCNCCAGTCTTGAACAGCATCTACAATACAGCNGAGGCCGGCTCCTTGGATCCCTACAGGATGATCGACTCNTTNGTCGTGTCGGTCTCTACCCTGTTGTTTTCGATAGACAGGCTGATNGACTGGCTGTACACCGGTTTTGCCACCGGCGCAGCCAGCTTGATTGCCGCAGGCATNAATATGGTTCATGTCGGCAAGCATTGGCTTTATGTCTTGTGGACTCTAGCCGGAGGAATAGTTGTGGTTGCACTAATGTTCTGGATTGGAGGCTGAGACGATGCCGGTGCTTTTCTTGCTTGCCCCACTGTGCGGGGTTTTCGCCCTCAACCTGCCAAAGCGAAGCGCTGCGGTTAGATTCGCCCCCTGGCTGGTTGGGCTGATAACTGTGTCGCAGGCCATTGTGGGTATTACAAGCCAGCTAGGTATATGGCAGAGCACAGACGACCTGTTAAGGCCAATCATGCCCCTCGACTTGTCGGTCGACTGGTTTACGGCAATCATGCTGTTTGCCATTGCCATGGTAGTCACCGCTGCCAATGCTGTGGGCTTTGACGGTGACGACCGCAAAAAGGTTTTGGCCCGGTCCTTGCTGCTAGTCTGTATGGCTGGCATGAACGGCGTCGTGATGGTGCGCGACTTATTATCGGTCTATGTGTTCTTGGAGATCACTGCCGTAAGCTGCTTTGCCCTGATCGCCATCGACAAAAAGATCGAGGCCATCGGCGGTGCCTTCAAATACTATATCCTGAGCGGACTTGCCACCTTTGCCATGATCTTGGCCAATGCCTTGGTCTTTATGAAGGTAGGGAGCTTGAAGTTCGTCGACGTCCAAGCTGCCTTGGACGGTGCAGGCATCGAGCTTCAGATTGCCCTGACACTTTATGTTATCGCCCTTTGTGTCAAGGCAGGCGTTGCCCCCTTCCATGGCTGGCTGCCCGATGCCCATGCCTCGGCGCCGAACGCCGTCTCGGTCCTGCTTTCCGGCGTGGTCATCAAAGTAGCCGGGGCATACCTGATCATCCGCTTGCTGGCAGACGTCTTCGCTGGCCAAGCAGGCGCTGGGAGGGCTTTCATGGTGCTCGGGGCCTTCTCGATCGCCCTAGGGGCTTTCGGGGCGATCGCCCAACAGGACATGAAGCGGGTCTTGGCGTTTTCCAGCGTCTCCCAGATGGGCTACATCGTTTTGGCTGCTGGGCTAGGAACGAAACTAGCACTAATGGGTGCTATTATCCACATAATAAACCACGCCATGTTCAAATCGCTTTTATTCGTCAATGCCGCTGCTGTCAAAGAGCAGACCGGGACCACAGAGCTTGACCAGCTGGGGGGCCTTACCGAGCGGATGCCGGCAACCGGCTGGACCTCGGTGGTAGGCCTCTTGTCAGCAGCCGGGGTCCCGCCGACGTCTGGCTTCTGGTCGAAGCTGTTCATCATACTTGCCCTTTGTCTGGAGGGCCAATGGGTCTTTGCCGGCATAGCCCTCTCCATGAGCATCGTCACGCTGGGCTACCTTTTGCTGCTGCAAAGGAAAGTGTTCTTCGGCAAGCTAAGGGCCGGGCTGGAAGACCTCGAAGAGGCTAGAAAATCGTTGACAGGCACAGCTATCGTACTAGCTACCATGACAACTATTGCAGGCTTGGCATTCCCTTTGTTGTTGATAGTCTTGCGCAATATAGGCTATTTATGAGAAGGGGAGCATAAGACATGGTCGATATAAGAAGAACGTACATAGACTTAGGCTTGGAGAAGCAATGGATGTAAGCCTGATTATCCTGCTGGTGCTGATCGCCTTGTTGGTCCTTGCGGCACTGGCTACCGTCCTGATTCGCAGTCTGTTGGCATCGGCAATCCTTTTGGCATTGGCCTCGACTGTAGTCAGTCTGATCCTGTTTGTCTTTGGCATGCCCTTGGCAGCGGTGATGGAGCTGGCGGTCTGTACCGGGCTGGTAACGGCTATCTATGCCAGTGCGATCAGCCTAATGAGCCCGGATACGAACCCGAAGAGGAACAAAGCTGCCGAGAACCGTGCTTGGCTGTACCGCCATATGGCCTTGCCGGTGATCTTGTTGGCGCTGACTGCCTTGATACTGGTTTTTGTACCCCACCTTGACTTTGGGCTGGTCGACACGAGCCTGGCCGAACAAAACACCCAAGCGGTTTTATGGGACTTGCGCAATGTCGACATATTCGGATTTGCCCTGTTGGTTCTGGCCGGGGTCTTAGGCGTCGCTGTCTTGATCGACCAACGAGAGGAGAAGTGACATGTTGCTCACTTTGTTCATACTGGCCATCGTCTTGACTGCAGCAACAGGGATCTATTGCCTGTTGGTCACCCAAAACATGATCCGTGTCCTGATCTCCATGGAGCTGATCAACAAGGGCGGTGCCCTTCTGCTGGCAGTTGCAGGCTTGGTCAACGGGCAGACGGCCTTAGCAGAGAGCTTCATCATTGCTTTGATTTTCGTCGAAGTGGTCGTCACTGCCATCGGTGCCGTGCTCTGCATAGCCATGCATGCCCGTACCGGGTCGCTGGACATCAGCAACCTGAGCCTGGGGAAGGAGGCAGACCATGTTGAATGACATTTTGCTGACCCCGCCTGTGGTCTTTGTCGTTGTCTTGGCCGTAGTGACGCTCTTGGCCTTGCTGTCTAGGGGGCTAGCTGTGAAAAGCAAGCCTTCCGAGATAAAGAACGACCCTTACGCCTGTGGCCAGGAAGTCTCCACGGGAAGGATCCAGCCTGGCTATAACTTCTTCCATATTGCCTTTATCTTTACCATATTGGAAGTCACAGCCTTGCTCTTGGCAACATTCACATCACAGGCCTTCTACTTGATAGCGGTGGTCTTATCCATAATCGCCCTTGCTTTGATAATTCTTTTTAGAAAGGACTAGCGTGAAACTACTTGACAATATCATGACCTGGGCTAGAACCAAGTCCCCCTGGGTCTTGCACTTCAACACCGGCGCCTGCAACGCCTGCGACATCGAGATACTCGCTGCTTTGGCTCCGCGTTTCGACCTTGAGCGCTTTGGTATCATCCAGCGCGGGACGCCTCGGCATGCCGATGTCTTGCTCTGCACGGGGCCTGTGACATTGCAAGTCGAAGAGCGCCTGAAGCGCATCTACGAGCAAATGCCCGAACCGAAGTTCGTGGTCGCCATAGGTGCTTGTGCCTGCTCTGGCGGAGTAGTGTCAGGCTGCTATGGCGTGAGGGGCGGAATCGACACAGTACTGCCTGTCGATGTGTACATACCTGGCTGCCCTGCCAGCCCGGCAGCCCTTATCGACGGGGTCACCAAGCTACTGGGGTCACTAAAAGAGAACTGACCGGTGAATCATGTCCAAGGGGCGGGCTGATTTGTCAAACATGAGCCGATTTTAAAAGTTTTGTGAGGTTTAAATGGATAATAACGACGAGCATAGCACTATCGAAGAAACAGCCGATATAGCCGAGGCCGAGGTTACACTGGAGCCTGAGGCTGAAGTTGCGTTGGAGCCTGAGGCTGAAGTTGCGCTAGAGCCTGAGGCTGACGAGTTACTGGAGCCTGAGGCTGAAGTTGCGCCGGAGCCTGAGGCCGACGATTTGACCAACGAGGAAGACATTGCCTCAAACCTGCAGGAGCGTTATAACGACATCACTGTCAGCGTCCAACGCGGCCGCCGTATCTGGGTAGAGACACCTCGCCGAAGGTTTATCGAGCTGATGACCTACCTGCATGACGAGCTGGGCTTCGTCTCGTTGTGTACGGTTACCGGGCTTGACCTTGGCGACCAGTTCCAACTGATCTACCACCTTGCCCAAGACGGTGGCATCGTGGCCAGTGTCAAGCAGAACGCGCCGCGCTCACAGCCGGCCTTCGACACAGCAAGCCAGATATTCAAGGGCGGGGTCTTATACGAGCTGGAGGTCCGAAACCTTTTGGGCCTAAACATCAAAGGCATCCCAAGCGATATTACCTACCCGCTCCCAGACAACTGGCCTGCCAAGTCCTATCCCTTACGCAAGGACTGGAAGGACCCAAATAAAAAAGAAGAGCCGAAAGCTGCGAAAAAGGCTGCTACGGCAGACGATACAGATCAGGAGAACTAACAGATGGCCAAAGTTGTTATACCACTAGGACCACAGCATCCAGCGCTGAAAGAGCCAGCCAGTTTTGCCCTGTCGCTTGACGGCGAACGCATCATTGGCGCTGCAATGAACCTCGGATACAACCATCGGGGAGTCGAGAAGGCCTGTGAGTCGAGGAACTACACCCAGGTGCTCTACTTGATCGAGCGGGTTTGTGGAATCTGCTCGCATTCGCATTCCACGGCTTTTGCGAACGCTGTCGAAGAGATCGCTGGAGTCGAGCTGCCGGCGCGTGCCCAATGGATCCGAGTGCTGGTTGCCGAGCTTGAGCGCTTGCACAGCCATATGCTTTGGCTGGGGGTTGCAGGACACGAGCTGGGATTTGACACCCTGTTCATGGTCAGTTGGCGGGACCGCGAGCTGGTTTTGGACCTGCTGGCAAAGATTACCGGAAACCGCGTCAATTACGGCGTGAACAAGATCGGCGGCGTGCGCTGCGACATCACTGAAAGCGACATCGAGATGATCCGGCCTGTTTTAAACCAGCTCGATGAGGCTATCAAGTACTATATAGACCTGGTAACCAGCGAACGTACGCTGGCAGCCCGGATGCTGGGAGTCGGTACCTTAAGCTACGAGGACGCTGTGGCCTATGGAGCCTCTGGCCCGGTGGCCCGAGCCGCTGGGATCGACCGTGACGTCCGCCGCGACGACCCGTATTCGGCATATAGCAGCATCCCCTTCGATGTGATAACCGATGACCACTGCGACGTCTTTGGCCGGGCTGTCGTCCGGGCAAAGGAACTGGTGGAGAGCGTAAAGATCATCCGCTTCGTCCTGGACAACCTGCCTGACGGGCCTCTCGAGACCAGGGTCCCTCGCAGGATACCGGAAGGCGAGGCCTTCTCCCGCTATGAAGCGCCTCGAGGCGAGGACGTCCATTATGTCAAGGGCAACGGCACCGACAAGCCCGAACGGGTCAAAGTACGTGCCCCTACCATGGCCAATGCCGCCTCGGTGGCTTTGATGCTGCAAGGCAGCTACCTGGCCGACGTGCCGATTATCGTGGCGGCGATCGACCCCTGTTTCTCGTGCACCGACCGGACGGTCTCTGTGGTCGACATGAACAGCGGGCAGGAAGGCCTCATGGACTGGCAGGCCCTGCGGGACTATTCGATAGCTTGGTATAAGAGCCAGGGGATTTCATTTGACGAATTGAGCAAAAAACTGAGTAGAAGGATGTGAGATGGCAATACTGCAGATACTCATATTTCCAGGTTTTCTCTTTCTTGCTTTTTTTGGGACGGTTTTTGAGTTTGTAGACCGAAAGGTCTACGCCCGCCTGCAAAGCCGAAAGGGCCCGCCCTGGTACCAGCCGATCGCCGACTTTATCAAGCTGCTGGGCAAGGAGACCATCATCCCGACGGAGGCCAATGCCTTCCTGTTCGTCTTGTTCCCCCTGGTCACCTTGGCGGCGGTGTCCACAGCCTTCCTTTCGGTGCCGGTTTGGGGCACCGAGGCGGTGATGGCCTTCCAAGGGGACATGATCGTGGTCTTGGTCTTGTTGATGCTCTGTCCGATCTGCTTTTTCCTGGCCGGCTGGAATTCATCGTCGATGTATTCGACCATCGGCTCGCAAAGGGTCCTGACCTCGCTTTTTGCCTACGAGGTGCCTTTGCTGATGGCGGTCATCGGGCCGGCCATCCTCACCGGCAGCTGGTCGCTTTCAGGCATAGCGGCTTTTTATGGGGAGAAACCCTTGCTCGCGCTCCTGAACCTGCCCGGCTTTGCTGTAGCCCTGCTTGCCGGCCAAGGCAAGCTGGAGCGTGTCCCTTTCGATACCCCAGAGGCCGAGACCGAGATCGTTGCCGGCGCCTTTACCGAATACAGTGGCCGCCCCTATGCCTTTTTCCGCTTGGCAATCGACATGGAGCTGGTCGTTCTGCCAGCTATTTTCAGTGCTGTCTTTATCCCGGTATTCGTAACCAACGTCTACCTCGGCTTTGGCCTGTTCGTGCTTAAGACCCTGGTGATTTTACTTGTGCTGACTTCTCTTAGGGCCATTACCGCCCGCCTGCGTATCGAGCAAATGGTACGTTTTTGCTGGTTGGTCCTAGTTCCACTGGCTCTTCTCCAAATACTGATAAACCTAGTAGCGAAGGGGTTGATTCTTTAATAATGAGGACGGGAAAGATATTGCCAAAAGCCATTGGCTATCTGCTGAAAAAGCCGGCGACAGTCGCTTATCCGGCAAAGAAGGAACCGATTTTTGATGGTTTTCGGGGACTGATCGCCTATAACGCCGAAGAGTGCATCGGTTGCATGGCATGTAAGCGCGATTGCCCGACTGGTGCAATTCAGATTGAAAAAGTCGCCGACAAGCAGTACAAGGCTGTGTTTGAGATGGGGCTTTGTGTCTTTTGCGGGCAATGTGTCGACAGTTGTCCCCGCGAGGGTGCCCTTTGGTACACATCGGAGTTCGAGCTGGCTAGTCTGACACGCGATGCCTTGACAGTCGATCTATAAAAAAGCAGTGCGGACGACTTGTCTATAAAAATGCTCGGGCTAATCGATGAACTGGTCAAGGACAAGAGCCAAAGGGTGGCTGTCCTAGGCTGCGGGTCCCCGTTTCGCGGAGACGACGCCGCTGGCACGTTGATAGCCTCACGGCTAGCCGGCTTAAGTGGCAGGGCCAAGGCGTTTGTTGGGGATGTGGCCCCGGAAAACCTGACTGGGGAGATTAAGGCCTTCCAGCCGGACCTGGTCTTGGTCTTCGATGCCATCGATCTCGGCATTCGCCCTGGCGAGCTGAGGATGTTTAGTGGAAGCGAGGTCACTGGCGTGTCCTTCTCCACACACATGTTGCCTTTAAGGATCATCATCGAGTACTTGGAGCAAGAGACTGAGGCCTCCGTCGTTTTGCTTGCGATCCAAATCGAAAGCCTTGAGTTTATGGCGGATATCTCTGCTGCTGTCAATGATACTGTTGATGCGCTTGTTGACAAGCTAGGGGCATTGTTGGGCTAGAAAAAGCAATGCTTCTTCATGGGCAGCCTTTCATTTGCAATATGTTTGGCCCTAATACGACCTTCGTTGGTTTGATTACTGACGCCTCTCCCAAATTCTAGATAACCAAGCCTTTGTGAATCCAATTCATACCGGCCATTGGCCTTTTTCTATTGTTGGTAAAGGGATAGAAGTTGTTATAATAATACAGACCTAAAGAGAGGAAGTACAAACATGAAAAAAGGATTCTGGTATAAAACCAGAGGG
>WRNE01000031.1 GCA_009776725.1 Coriobacteriia bacterium | reverse complement strand
CGACGCCCCGCTAGCCGATGCCCCGCTGGTTGACGGGCTGCGCGAAGACGCCCCGCCAGCCGAAGCAGGGCAAGAAGCGCTAGACCAAGCCGAGACATTGCAGGATATAGGCTCCGCAGACGGTCTTCTCCCCCTATCAGAACACGTCTGGGACAGTAACGTCGTGCCGACAGTTGTTGACGGCGACACGGTCCATTTAAGCGGGACGCCTTCGGGGACTTTGAGCATTCCCAGCGGAGCCAGGGTATACATCGACGGTCTGGTCAGCCCAATGACGACCGGCCAGGCCTTGCTGTTTGGCAGTGGCTCGGTCGTCGAGTGGAATGCGAGCCTGACGGGCTCGTACAATGCATACTTAGTGACACTGTCTGGGGCGACTGGCAGTCCGGCTGAAAGATGCAGCTTTATCGTAGGCAGCAGCGTTTCGCTGGCCAACAACGGGTCAGGGGGTACGCTACGCGTCAACGCCGTGTCCATAGACGTGTTTTTGGGCGACGGCTCGTCGATTGTGTCGGGGGGAACGACAGGCAATGCGGTCACCATCGATACTAACAATGTCAGTTTGAGGATCGGCGAGAATGCTAGAATCGCCAGCACGTCCAGCAACGTCAGTACGGCGATACAGATATCAACCGATGTCAGGGGGGCCTTGATCGAGCTTAACGGCGGATCGGTCGTATCTGACAGCCAAGGCTACGCCATCAACGACGGGGGAGGCAGCGGGCTGGCCCAAAACGACACAAGCATCGTGATCAATTCCGGCGAGGTAAGAGCGGGCTCAAGCTGTGCCATCCATTCCACCGGCAGCGCGTCGACAGTCACTGTCAATGGAGGGGACATCGCCAACTCGGCTGGCAACAACCTCAATCCGGTGATCTACATGAACGGCGGCCTTGGGGACAATGCCTTCATCAACGGGGGCACTATCCGTGCCCTGACAAACAACGCCTATGTGCTGCAGTCCAGCGGCAACATCATTGTCACTGGCGGAGAAGTCACATCGATCAACGGCCGGGCGATCAATTTGGTCGGCCTTACGTCGGTTGCCACAATCAACGGCGGGATCATCCAGGCCACAGGCAGCGGTACCGCGGTCAGCACGGCAACCACATCAGGCGAGGCTGCTGCCAATGCGGCGATTATCGTCAACGGGGGGCTGGTCACCACCACCACCGGCAATGCGATCAACCTCGCCGGCATCAACTCGTCGGTCAGTATAAAAGGCGGGGTCGTGGCGGCGACAACGGGAAATGCTGTCAATGTGACCAACACTGCCACCAATGCCAGCGTCAGCCTCAGCGGCGGTTTCGTGTTCGCCTACGGCAACACGGTCACGACATCGGTCGCCAGCGCCAGTTATGCGGTTATCCGCATGCCCAGCGGACTGTTGCCAAACATCGCCGACGACGCCTTGGCTGTGGCTTGGAGCGGAACAGCCGGGGCAACCTACCTTCCAGGCCTGTCAAACGACATAACGTTCCAAGCAATTGGGGAGACAAGCGTCCAGTGGCGCAAAGTCTCCGATGCCAGCGGCATCGCATACCAGCACGGGGCAACCCAGGGCTTTTATCCCCTCCCGGTAAATGTGAGGGCAGACAGCGAGTTCGGCCTGATCTTCGATGCCGACCAGTCCAGCCCGACATACGGGCAGTTCTATTTGGACATCAACAACAACCAAAATATTGATACCACAGACATAGCATATAACGAGGGGCAAGGTACTGCCTGGTCGTTTAACGGCGCGACTTGCGTCTTGGACCTGACCGGCTTCACTTGGGTCACGCCCGCTCCCTTTGCCCTGGTGATCCTCGGCGACCTGCAGGTTACTCTGCATGGGGAGAATACCTTGACCTCCACCTCCAGCGACAGCCTGGTCACTTGCGGCATTTATTGCCTTGACGGCTCTAGTTTGAACCTGAATGGGGGAGGCTTGCTGGTGGCGACAGGCGGATCAGCCTCGGGGCAGGCAGGCAGCCAATCCATTGGGATTTCGGCATATGACCTGCAAATCACCAGTGGGAGCCTAAAAGCCAAAGGAAGCCAAGCCCTGCCCGATGGGCAAAGCTTTGGGATCAGCGCAGCCAGTGTCAACATGCTTGGTGGGAGTATCGAGGCCAGCGCTGATACCAGTGCCCTTGGTTTCACGTCAGCACCCGGGCTTTTATTGCCGAATTCCTACGAATGGCTGTCTAACCAGAGCTCGCCCAGCAAGCCCGGCGGTCTGCCTAACACCTACCCGGGGACTCCCTATCTCTACGATCCGAGCGACATGTATCTGCGCCTAACCGACCTAGACATCAACCATGGGCTGATCTTCGATGCCAGCACCGGTACGATGTACTTGAACAAGTCCGGGATAGCTACGGTCGAGGCAAACCTCGACTACGAGTTCACGACCGGCAGGGGGCTGACTTGGGACGCCTCGCCAGGCGTGTTGGCCCTGAGCGGCTTTGACTGGATAAGCCCTTCCGCGGTCTCCCTTTACATCCTAAAGGGGGATGCAACCGTCAGGCTCGCTGGGGCAAGCACCAACATGTTCGTCTCCACATATGAGGGAGGCGAGCCCTCGGTCGGCATACTGGTGCCAAGCCCTGCGTCCCTCACGATAGAAGAGTACGACCCCGTGCCTGGCAATCCGGGGAAGCTGGTTGCTGTTGGAGGCTCGAGCAGCCTGGGCTCCTTTGGAGTAGTGTCAGACAAGTGCCTGTTGACAGGCGGGGCCTTGGCTGCCTCTGGCGGCAATAGTACCGAGTCGGTCGGGCTGGACTGCCAGGAGTTGGGCCTGTCGGGAGGCTCTTTGACCGCCAAAGGCGGCTCGTCCGACAGCTTGAGCCTGGGCATCCGGTGCAGTGCCACCTGCCGTTTCGACTCGGGCAGCCTCACGGCTTCCGGACAGACCGGGGCGATACAGGCCTTGGCTTTTGTCAACAACGGGACGACCTACAAGTATAGCTTCAGCCTCGACGACCCCAGCGGTGCCGCTGCCGGCACAAGCTTGTTCAGCGAGACGGCCCCTGAGCCCTACGACGTTTCCTACCAGTACTCGCCTGACGACCTCTTCGTGAGCTTGTCCACCACCAGCTTTGCCCTGGTCGGCGAGGCCACGATTCGGGGGACAGCCAATGCCTCCTTGCCCGGCGGACAGGCCCTGCGGGTCACCCTGTTCGGAGACACGCTGGCCGATGGCGGCGATGCTGCCGACTGGTTCGTCGACCTGCCGTCCGGGGTCACGGCCACGATCGACGAGCTTGCCACAACAGGCGACTATATCGTCTTCACTTTCGCAGGAACCCCCGCTGCAGCCACTACCTCCCAAATAGGCCTGAACATACCAAGCCACCTGCTCGCCCATGGTAATGAGATCACATTAATAACAAATACCGATGCACGCTTTAGGATAAATGAGCCATTGACCTTTATATATGACCCCTCGTTCGACATCCCTGCTGAAACAGTCGATGAGCCGATAGCCCAAATTGTGGTTTCCAGCGGTGTTTCAGGTGGAGAAGCCCCTTATCGCTTCTTGGCTGAAGGTCTGCCTGCCGGCCTTTCCATAGATCCTTTAACTGGAGTGATATCTGGGACTCCGAGCGCAAGTGCTGCTGCTGGGACAGCCACGATTACTGTCTTTGACGAGTTCAATGCGACTGCAAGCATATCCATCAGCTTCGGCGAGGTGGCTCTCAGCCCAACACCAGACGAACCGGGCGAGCCGGACCAGCCAGACGAACCAGACGAGCCGGGCGATCCGGGTGAACCGGGCAAGCCGGGTCAGCCGTCGGTTCCAGGCCGGCCAGGAACGCCTGGCAACACCAGCCCCAAGCCCACGAAGAGGGCAAACAATACCCCTCCCACAGGAGATGCGTCCATGATGGTCTTAGCGTTGATGACTGTGCTCTCCTTGTCGGGGTCCTTTATGGTCTATCAGTCCGATCCGAATAAAAACAAGCGCATGCCCTAATCATGCGGCGTAACGGTATCGGTGTGGGCAGTTTGCGGGAGCAATGCTCTACCCTTCCCTGAAACGTAAGCTGCCCACACCGATACCGTTTCGCCAAGGTTGCGGTTTGCTTTTGAGAGCGTGCTGACGAAAACGCGAGCAAGGCTTGCTGAAGATTGACGGTTGGGTACAGTTTTTTTACTGCTTAAAATAGGCTGTTTTATAAGACCCCTGGTCAGGAATTTGCTTACTTAGAGTAACATAAATTTTTTACTGGAAAAAGTGTACCCTAACGCAATTCTGTAGCACTTATCCTTAATAAATATGTTAGGCATAGGAAAAAATAAAGCTAGTATATACCTGACGATCCTCGTCCTTAATGCATAATCGCTATTCGATCCAAACGCAAAACCGGTGGGCAGCAATCAACCGGTGAGGCTTAGTTTGGGGGAAAACAACAAGCTAGACAGAGATTCAACCACTCCGCCTAATATTCAACGCAAATCCGTAAACAAAAATCAGGCATATCCCATTAATGGCCTGTGCTCTTGTCACTTATAATCGTGAATGAATTCTCTAGCATACGAGCTGGTCATTTTAAAAAAAGGGAAGCCGAGACAAAGCGCAAGCTCCGAGCTTAGAGGAAAACTAAACACCATTCAGGGGTGAGCGGGGAGGATCATTTATGCAGCCAGCCAGCCATATCGGCTATTCACAGCCAAAGGGAGGTACTTGAACCAAGAGGCCAACTGCCGCGAACAAAGATTCATCATCGAGCTTACATGCAAAGGGTCAAAGCGAGCAATACGAAGCAAGGCAACAGATTGTCTAGCCTTTCTTAGCAAAAGCCCAGTGATGTAGGACCAAGCAAAACCCGATTGTGCTCGGGCCAGTTTTCAACAGAGCGAAAAAATCCGCAAGACTAAAAACACCAAATGAGGGAGGAAGCTTTATGTTTATAACAACAAGAACAGAAGCTGATGCTTCTGTTCAAAAGAGACTGTACTTATCCATAAGGGCATGTCGCATGCTCGTCATGCTGCTAGTCAGCTGCTCCATGCTTATCAATATGCCCCTTGCCACAGCCGACCCTGCAAGCGAAATGCCGTCTAGCCAAGCCAGTAGCCAGGCAGGCAACGGCATCGATGCCCCAACCCGCGAGCAGGCATCAATCCTAAACATCCAGCAGGCTGAGACCAACTACCTGGGAGGCATGGCCCTCGATTCGTCAGGCAAGGTCTGGACTTGGGGCTACAACGCCTACGGACAGCTCGGCACCGGCAAAGCCACTGGCGACTATGCCGGCGGGATGATGCGGGTCCCTTACTTTGTCGACAACGACATCAACATCATTGACATCGAGGCCGGCTACCATACAAGCTTTGCGGTGGACGACCAAGGCGTCGTCTATGCCTGGGGCAACGGCACTCAAGGCCAGATGGGCAATGGGACAGTGACAGCCACTAACAAGTCACCGGTCGTTGTGAGCAGCTTGGCCGGTAAGAGAATACTACGCGTAGTCTGCGGTACCGAGTGGGAGTGCGCTGTGTTTGCCATCGACGACCAGGACAACGTCTATGCTTGGGGGTCAGGGCTCTACAACCGCATTCCTGACATTAAAACCTCGATCAACCGAACGGCTGCTTTGGTCGGCTGCCTTAGCAGTATCGATATCGTCGACATAGCTGTCGGGGACAGGCACGGCCTAGCCCTTGACTCGTCCGGAGCCGTCTACTCGTGGGGGACCAATACAAACGGGCAGCTCGGGCAGGGTAATACTGCTAATCTGACTACCATTAAAAAGATCTCCTCCTTACAAAACCTGACGGTCAGTGGGGTCTCTGCCGAGTCCGCCACGAGCATGGCCCTCACCGATGCAGGAGACGCCTATATCTGGGGCAGGCGCTATGTGGCGAGCGGCAACACGCGCACATCGTATACAAACCCAGCGAACCTAAGCGAGGCCCCAATCATCTACAGCCCATATGGGGCGTCAACCAATCTGACCACACCCCAGAAGGTGGGTTTTGACCTGAGTTCTTCTCCATATAACGAAGAGGCTCCTTTTGTGAAGTCGGTCACTGCCGGCAGGTATGTCAACTACCTGATCGACAGCAACGGCAGGACCTGGTACATGGGTTGGAACGTCAATTACGGCTTTGGCACTGACGGGAGGCTCTTTACCACGGTAAACGGCGGGAAGCACTCGACCTATGTAAGCGATGCGACCTTGTTGCGCTTCCTTGGCGACGGCGACACTGAAGGCTACCGCGACGATGTCAAGGCCCCGGTTTTCTTTGGTGTGGCCTCGACGGGAAGCTTCACTTCCCAGTTCGCCTCGTATAAGAACCACGGCCAGTGGTCACAAATGGCTGACGGACTGCACCCGACGGTCTATGACAAGAAATATATGGAGACAAGCGATGACGGGCAAACCACCAGCCATACTTACAAGTATCCGCTTGACGACCAAGGGCGGAGGCTGGTCTATGTCGTCAACCGCCAGGCTGGCACGCCCCTGCGCTACCAAGGGAATTTCTATGTGGCTTTGGACTCCTATGCAGGGGCCTGGATCGTGGACAACAGGTCGACCACGGCACTGCCTGCGGGAGTGACAACGGAGACGAGCGTTCCGGCAGTCAAGGCGGAGGAGCGGGCTTGGATCGGCATGGTTGTCGACTTGGAGTCCTTTGACTATACCGGGGCCAGCCGAAACGAGCTGCCCTTTATGACAAGGATCGACACCTACCAGTCAGCGACGCTTTTCATTGACAACTCCGGCAACCTTTACCGGACCTCCCTTGATGGCTCTGGGTCGATCGCCTGGGGTTGGGACTATTCGGTCTACGAGCAGAAGACCGCAGGCAACAACGCTGCGAGGGGGCTTTACAACTTTTACAACTACGAGGTAATGTTCATGCGCGGAGCGCCAAGCACCAGGCCCATCCAGGTCAGTTTGGGAAACCCCCAAGAAAAGGCCTACCTGGTCGAGGATGCTAATGCGAACATGCCGACAAGCGATATCTGCGTCCAAGTCGAGGTGCCGGCTGCTTTGAACTCTGCGCAGCAAAACATCAATGTGGACCCACTGTTGGGAGAGCTGAAGTATGTCTTTATCCCCTTTGATAAAAACGACACGAACTTCACTAGCGATACTTTGACCGAGGCAGAGTTTAGGGCTGCCTATGTAAATGCTGCCTATTCGTCTGGCGACCTGCTTGACGCGCAAACGGCTTATACGGCGGGCAGCTACGGGTTTACTGTCAATGTCGGCGACAACGGCAAGCTATGGGTGCTGGCCTTAGACCAGGCCTATGACCGCAACCAGTATTTGGTTTTAAGCCTACAAGTGGACTGTTTCTACACGCCCTTGCTCATCAAGCACACCGGCTTGGGAGTCATTGAAAGCTATCAAATGGAGCTCTATGCCCCGACTGCCGACAATGTCACGAAGACAGCGAAGACATACACGCCCAGCTATACCGACACTTCGCCGGTCTATGGAACGCCCCTCGATGCGCAGGGCCAAGTCATCGTTGATCCTTACTTCGGATACGATACTGTAAGCGTCACAAAATACCAGACGCTGCCCGACGGACTGGATGCCTATTGGGCCTTTCAGACCACTCCCCAGCAAGACGAGACGGTTGTGTTTACCCTGGACTCGCTGGGTTTCATTGTCTTGGACGGATCGGGCGCCCAAGTGCCCTACGTGCATACATACTATTATGATAGTATCGCTATGCCGGACATCGGTATTGTCACGGTTTGGATCGAGTGGCTGGGAGTGCCTCCTTCGGCGGTCCCGGCAAGCGTCAGCCTGAGCCTTTACATCGATGGAGTGCCCAGCTCCCAGACCCAAACTGTGACTGCGGCAACGAATTGGCAGGCCAGCTTTACCGGGCTATCCCTCGACCACGCCTACAGCGTCGTCCAATCAGGCGCTACGGGCTTTGTGGTGGCATACAGCCCGCCGGTCTACTTGAGCCTATCAAACAGCTCCGGAACCATCTATATCACAAACCTGCGTTCAACTGACTAAGAATTCCATCACCCAACTACATCAGGTCTTTATGTGGAGAAAACCCAGGCGGTTTTCTCCACATGAGTATTTGTCTTTGAAGAGGCCGGTCCCTCCAAAGGCAATTCTCACAAAGCCGGGCTGTCCTAAGGGGCGGCTTATGTTATCTTTGAATAACGTTTGGCTTTACAGAGGAAAGTCCAAAGGAAAGTCCAAACGTGCCTGGAAATGTTATTTGGACGGTGATTGGATGCATCTCAACGAGGCTGAGCTAGATCGTTTTCTAACCTTGTTCAGCGGCCTGGTCGACTATGTCAACGAGGCGGTTGGTGTGACCGAGCAGACGCTTAGCTCGACTGCCGACGACTTTGATTTTGAAGAGCACCTCAGCGAGGTGTTGGAATATTTGTGGAACGACGTTGGGTTTATAGATCAATATATTGATAGCAATATAACTAAGCTGTCTCTATCCCAGAGACAGACTCTAAAGGAATGGAAACAGGCTGTTGGCGGGGCCTTTGTCGTCGTCAAGCATGAGGGCGGGTACGGCTACTTCATGAAAGACCAACGGGTCTATAAAGTAAAGGGGATCTTTCAGGAGCTTTCGCAAACGATAGGGCGAGTGCCTTGTCGGGTTGAGGCCACCTTGTTGCCGTTTGAAGGGTCGATCGTCCATGACACGATGATCCGCCAGTTCTCTGACGAGTATACCGAGGGCCAAAAACCAATGCTGCTTGAAGAGCTCGATCGGCTGGAGTCGTTAGGGTATGTATACTCCAGCTCTTTGGTTCTGATGAAGAACGCGGAGTACCATCGCGCTGAAGAGCACAACCGTATGCTAGACAAGCAACTAGACGACTACCTGCGAAAATCGCGGCAGGCGAACCCGCAAAGCGTCATGCCGGAGGGGATGCACCTCGGCCAGCTTGCTGGGATGCAGTTCGCGGAACGAAATGCCTATGTGGAGAAAACCTTGAAGGCTGACGAAAAGAGGCGTCTAAACGAAATCTTGGGCCAGGCTTTAGCCGCAGGCAAGAAAAGCATCCCTACTTGGCCGCCTCCTGCCAAGCTCGAAAAAGTCATGGGCTTTCTGTATAAGGACGACTTGGTCGGCCTGGCCGGGCTTATGGGCATACCGCATGCTGCGCAAATGAAAAAAGCCGAGCTTATCCAAGAGCTGACCGCTGTGTCCAGGCAGTTCAAGGACTTGTTAGAAATATACATGGTCAATTGCTCTGACGAGGAGTTCGATGTCTTCCACCAACTGGCTGAAAATGACGGGAAGCTGGTGCAAGCCGTCCATGAGGTCGATACAGCAGTCCTAGAGTTGCAGCTTTCCCCGATTTTGACCCTATATGCCGACGGCAACGATTTGGTCTTGCATGTGGCAACCGAGTTTTTCAAGACTTACCGGGAAATCGACTTCAAGGAAATCAGTAGGGAACGCCGGCGGGTGATTCGCATCAAAGAGTGCCTGGATACCTGCATGGCGTTTTATGGAATCATGTCGTTTAATGACTTTCGTGAACGGTACTACCAGTTTTATCCCAACGACATCTATAACTATGACGATGTCTTGTTTGAAACGGAAGACTTGATCCTATACGATAACGTCATATATGACACTTGGGCTGACTCAGTTTCATACGATGACTATCTAGACGACTCAGACCTGCTTCAAAGCAAGCAGTATATTGTCCATCCAGCCCTGCTGGAAAAGGCCGAAGCCGAAGGCCTTGGCAGTGAGAACAGCAAATCAAGCGCCAACGCGTTCATTAAACAGTTAATCCATAAAAGAAAGAAGTCCACACCAAGGCACATTGATAAAAAAGCCACCAAGGGCTTTGACTTGTTTGACTATTGCTGCACGGCACCTGAGGTCTTATCCCTAGTCCAGTTCCTTGATACTTTCATACCTGATGGCATGAATGATTTGACATTTGCCGAGACCATGACAAGTGCAATCATCGAAAACGCCCAACTAGGGGCAGACCCTTCAGTCGCAATCAACATGCTGACAGATGTTGGGTTTGTCCTAGACAACCCTGACATGCTAAGCGACCTTTCTCAATTGCTGTATGAAGCTGTGGCCAACCTTCCGATGTGGGAGCTCTATGGCCACTCGCTGCGTGAGTCCGACAGCTTGGGAGAAGCGCAGAAACAACAAACCCGAACGATCCATGAAGGCATTGGGGCTAAGAAAGGCTAACGAGCAGTCCGAAAGCCCTGGCTGTAAATCAGTTATACCGGAAAATCACATAAACAGGGACTGGAACCTCGCTGAAACCTGGCATTAGGGGGTACATCCGGGTGGTTTTGCCTCGCCTGAGCGGGTGCATCCGTTAGGTTTTGCCTCGCCTGCTCCAGATTGACGATAGGGTACAATTTTTTCACTGCTTCAAAAAAGGCCGTTTTGCAAAAGCCCTGGTCAGAAATTTGCTTAGTCGAAGTAACATAAATTTTCGCCCGAATTTTCCCGAAAAAGGTGTACCCTACCGTCAATCTCCAGCACTTAGCCTTAAATTACGTGTTAGGCAAAGAAAAATATAATACTAGCAAATTAATGATGCAAACTGGTGTTCGTGTCTCACAATTAGCAGGATGCAGGAAAAGAAGGCTTAGCTGAGAAGGCGTTCATCTGTCATGGGTAAGGATAGAGCGTTAGGCCCCCTCGCCTTTGTAACGCTCGCACCTTCTATACAGCAGTAAAAAAGCAGGAACAGGAAAATGAACAGGCTATATGTTCAAGCTAGTCCTTGGCGCTGGGTCTTCTCCACAGGAAATAAGGAATAGGTTCACAAAAAACAGGTACTGACTTGATAGTATAATTCGTTTGAGCAAAAAACCTAATCATATGTAGTCGGTTTTCACGTGGTTATTCGGCTAATGTGAGTATGGTTTAGCCTTGCGACTGCGAGGAAACTACTGCTAGACATTTGAAGGAGGACTGATATGGCAGAGCAGCGTTTGACCGACAGAGAAAACTACTTACGAATGATGAACCACGAGATTCCAGAGTTTATTCCCTCGACCATGGTGTTTGGATGTGGGGTCGGAGTACCGGGATTGATGTCTTTTCCTGGGCCTGGAGTTCTCGAATACGAGGATATGTTCGGAGTGCCGATGGTGGTCGAGCCGAACAGCGGGCCAATTCCCAAGCCTGGGCATTTTATCCTCGAGGACGTCACCAAATGGCGTGACATCATCAAAAGGCCCAAACGGATTGACGACATCGACTGGGAGATCGCCTCAAAAGAGGTTTTGGACCAGCGCGACCCTGAGCTTTTGAAGGTCGGTGGAGCATCGGTCGGCAACGGCTACTTTATGATGCTTACTTATTTCATGGGCTTTGACAATGCTTTGGTAGCCTGTATGGAGGAGCCCGACGAGGTAAAGGACCTTCTCAATTTCATACTTGAGCTGAACCTCGAGCTTGGAAAGAAGTACATCTACTACTTCAAGCCCGATATGTTCCATATGGGTGACGATATCGCCCATGAGCGTGCCCCCTTTGTCTCCGACGAGCTGTTCTTAGACATCTTCGAGCCGATGTGGCGCCAGCATGTGCAGCTGTTCAAAGAGGCTGGCCTGCCGGCGGAGCATCATAATTGCGGCGCCTTTGCCCCCTTTGTGAAATACATTGTGGACATGGGCTTTGATGCTTGGAATCCTGCCCAGCCGACGTTTAACGACCTGCCTGCGATCAAAGCCGAGTTCGGACGGCAGTTGGCCATTTGTGGCGGCTTCGAGAGCAATGGTTTTTGCGCTTTGCCAGAAACCACCGAAGAAGAAGTACGCGCCGAGGTGCGTCGCGTCTGTGACGAACTAGCCCCAGGTGGCGGGTTTGCCTTTGGTGCGTTTATCTTAGGGGCAATCGATAACCCTGAGTCCGTCAAGCGCAATGGCTGGATACAAGACGAGTTTGCGAAAATCAAGTTCAACTATTACAACTAGGATCCATCGTTTTGCCGACGGTAAAAACTGGTTTTTTTGGGTTTCGCGCGTTTTGACTGATGGTTGGTTTTTTTAGAGCAAGTGGCTCTCCGGCCTGTAGGCTGGGAGCCGCTTGTTTGGTATAGGGGTTCTCCGGACTGTAGGCTGGGAGCCGCTTGTTTGGTATCTGGCAGCTTGGACTGACCGCTGTTAATCAGCGAAAACAGGCCTTTTTACTTGTTTCTTACCAAAAAAACCTATGAAAACCCTTGACAATGATTTTCCTAAAGCTTATAAAAATAGCCAACTGAATAGCAAATAAACCGTTGAGGCAGAAGTAAAAACTATAAATGCGCGCACAGAGAGTCTGGGAAGCTGAGAGCCAGATCGAGATGCAGGTAGTCAAATGGGCTGCTGAGGGCATGGTCAAAAGAGTCAAGGATGCATGAAGATAGGCATCTAAGGTTATAGGGCTCCGAGTATTCCGTGACGTGATGCACGCGTTAGTTGCAAGGGATATGATGGTATCCTGATGAGCGCACGGGCTTATCCCCGTGAAACAAGGTGGCACCGCGGATTTGATTTCGTCCTTGATTGAGCAAGAGCTTGGTCAGGGATTTTTTTATCCCTGCAAGCAAACGACAGCTTGGTCAGGGATTTTTTTATCCCTGCAAGCAAACGGCTTGGACCAGCCTGGTCAAGTCGGATTGGCTAAGTCGGGGAACAATGATACCTCAGACTTTGTTTGATGAGGAGAAGGACATGAGCGCAGGCCATGATGACGAAAGTGACAGTACAGCAGTAAGTAAAAGAATAACGGCGAGTGATCTAATCCCATATTTTGGCAGTGGTTTGATGGTGTTGATCGCGCTAGTTATGATAATCGTTAAACCACTGTCGAACAGTATCGACGATGTGGCCCAATTAATGCTTGGAGGCTTGCTGATAACGCTCAGCGTATGGATCTTTAAGCCTTTCTCGCTGCCCTACTCAGCAGGCGGATTCTTCCTTGGGGCCTTTGCCTTGGCGATCGGCATCAAGCCCGCAGTGGTTTTTGCGGGATTCACACAGTCAGCCATTTGGACCCTAGTCCCGGCCTTGTTCTTCGGCTACACATTGCAAAAGACCGGACTGGGCAAACGCATCGCCTTGGCGATTATCAGGCTGTTCAAGCCATCGTATCTGACGCTCGTGGTAGCTTGGGCCATCATCGGTGTGATCCTCAGCATCTTGACTCCCTCGATAACCGTCCGGGTGGCGATTATCATGCCCATCGCTGTCCAGTGCACAAAACTTTGCCAGCTCCAAGAAGGCTCAAAAGGCAATTCGCTGATATTGCTGACAGCTTTCGGCATGGCATTGATACCAGGCTCAGGATGGCTCACCGGCGCCCTTTGGGGCCCGATTATCTCGGGGATGGTCAACGCAGTTCCTGAAACCCAAGGCCTGGTCACATTCGACAGCTGGCTGGGCGTACTGTTCGTGCCGACGATGCTCGTCACGGCCTTGCTGATTTGCGGAAGCCTGTTGTTGCTAAAACCGAAAGAAGGGCTCAGCGCAGACGCCATCGACAGCATCAAGAACGAGCCTCAAGCCAAGTTAAGTAAGGGGGAGAAGACCGCTGGCCTCATACTTGTTGCTGTCTTTGTCATGTTTGTGACTAGCAGCCTGCATGGCATACCAGACGCCGCGCTTTGCCTGGCTGCGGTATTTGCACTTTTCCTCTTTCGTGTTTTAGACACCAGCGATTTAAGCGTGGGAGCGAACTGGGACCTGGTCATATTCATTGCGATGGCACTCAGCCTGAATGCCATATTCACCGAAACCGGCATTTCTGCCTGGCTTGCAGGAATAATTGTCCCGGCCCTCGCCCCGATTGCCAATAACCCCTTCATATTCGTCATTGCCGCCGTGACCATCATGTTTTTATGGAGATTCGTCGACGTCGCCTTCTTCATCCCGACTATGGCGATCATGGTCCCGATTCTCCCTGCAATCTATGACGCCTACCAAATCAATCCCTTGGTTTGGCTGGCGGTCTTCGTCATGGCTGCCAACTCGTTCTTGATGAACTATCAAAACGCCTGGGCAATGATGTCCGTCTCGATCGCAGGCGAAAGCGCCTGGAAAAACCAGCACCTGGCCCTTTATGGGGCGGTATATATCGCAGCTTGCCTGGTCTCGCTGGCAGTCATGGTCCCGATCTGGATAAACGCCGGCTTTTTCGGCTAGCAATTAACCAACTAACTGTTTTGGAGGACAGAAATGATTAAAGAAGCAATACTAGCATTATCACAAAAGGAAGACCTTAGCTACGAGGCTGCCGAAGCGGTCATGCATGAGATCATGACCGGTGAGGCTACGCCAGTGCAGATGAGTGCCTACCTGACAGCGCTTAGCCTGAAGGGGGAGACGACTGTCGAGATCACTGCCTCGGCAGCTGGAATGCGCTCGCATTGCATCCGCCTGCTGCACGAGGTAGACGCATTGGAGATTGTCGGGACCGGCGGCGACCATGCCAATACCTTCAACATCTCCACAACTGCCGCCATTATCGCCTCTGCCGCTGGGGCGTCGGTAGCCAAACACGGGAACCGCAGCGCGTCCAGTGTGTGCGGGTCGGCCGATGTCCTAGAGGCCCTTGGGGTCAATATCAACCTCGAGCCGGAGAAAAGCGCAGAGCTCTTAAAGAGCATCGGCATCTGCTTCCTATATGCGCAGAACTACCACATCGCCATGAAATATGTTGCCCCTATTCGCCGCGAGCTTGCCATTCGAACGGTTTTTAACATACTGGGGCCGCTGACCAACCCAGCTGGCGCAAAGATGGAGTTGATGGGTGTCTATGACCGCGAGCTTGTCGAGCCCTTGGCGCAGGTCTTATGCAACCTTGGGGTAAGGAGCGCCATGGTTGTGCATGGCGAGGACGGGCTTGACGAAATATCGCTTTCAGCCCCGACCTTTATTTGCGAAGTCAAGGACGGATGGGTGCGCTCGTATACCGTCAAGCCGGAGGACTATGGGTTTTCGCGCTGTACCTTGGCTGATGTCAGGGGAGGCCGTCCAGACGAGAACGCAGCAATACTCAGGGCGATACTGAACGGCAAAAAGGGCCCCATGCGGGACGCGGCGGTGCTCAATGCCGCTGCAGCCTTGTTCATCACTGGGGGATATGGCTCGGTCGACGAAGCCGTCGCAGTCGCGATAGACACCCTGGACAGGGGCTTGGCGGCAGCCAAGCTTGACGAGTTCATCAAGTGCTCCAATGAAGGATGATGACGATGGCGACAACTGACACAAACGTGGCTGGTCCTGCCCAAAAGGGCATGGGTACCAGCCCCAGCAGCCCAAATGCCAGCACAGGCAGCATTCTTCAACAAATTGCCGCCAGTACCTACGAACGGGTCAAGCGCCGCAAGGCCGAGGTCCCAGAGCAGGAGATGATCGAAGCCGCCTACGCCCTTCCGGTCAATGACGACTACCCCTTCGAGCAAGCCTTGAGGTCAGACGACATAGCCTTCATCTGTGAGGTCAAAAAGGCCTCCCCCTCCAAAGGGCTGATAGCCAGTGACTACCCTTACCTGGCTATCGCCCAGGAGTACGCCCTTGCCGGAGCCGCAGCCATCTCTGTCCTCACCGAGCCCGATTATTTCTTTGGAGACAACAAGCACCTCCAAGAAATCGCCAAGGCCGTGAGCCTGCCTCTGCTACGCAAAGACTTCGTCATTGACAGCTACATGGTCTACGAGGCAAAAGCCTTAGGCGCCTCCGCCGTTCTTTTGATCTGCGCCTTGCTAGACGAAGCTGCTCTCCGCGAATACCTCGGAATAGCGCAAAGCCTGGGCTTATCCGCATTAGTAGAGGTACACGACTTGGACGAGTTGAATATGGGGATAAGGGCAGGCGCCCGCGTGATCGGCGTCAACAACCGCGACCTGACGACCTTTGCAGTCGATACCGGCAATAGCCTGCGTTTACGCGAAACGCTGCGCGCTGACGTGCTTTTTGTCTCTGAAAGCGGCATCCAGTCAGCTAGCGACATCGAGGCTTTGCGGCAGGCGGGAGTAGACGCAGTGCTGGTCGGTGAAGCGATGATGCGAGCGCACGATAAGATAGCAAAGCTAGCAGAGTTAAGGGGAGTGAGGCTATGACTAAAGTGAAGATCTGCGGGCTTTTTCGGGAGGAAGACATCCAGGCGGCAAACCAGTTTGTTCCGGACTATGTCGGTTTCGTCCTTGCGCCAAGCCGCCGGCAAGTCAGCCCTAGCCAGGCGCAAGTGTTTCGCCAGGCCCTTGACCCCCAGATCAGTGCCGTCGGCGTTTTCGTCAACGAGCAGATCGAGGCCATTGTTGATTTATATGAAAGTAATACTATTGATATAGTGCAATTACATGGTGACGAGGACGTCGTTTATATAGACAGGCTAAAGCAAGCCTGCAACTGTCCAGTGATAAAAGCCGTCGGTGTCTCAGACCGCCTGTCTAGCCTGTCTGACATGTCTAGCCTACTTGACCTGCCCAGCCTGATCAGCCTGTCTCAGCATGCAGACTACCTGCTCTTTGACACGTACAACAAGCCGCCTGCCGAAGAGCAATGCCCGGCTGGTGCTTCGGCTGCCTACACCCGAGGCGGCACGGGCAGGGCCTTTGACCTTAGCCTCCTAGAGGACTATTCGGGACCGCCTTATTTTCTAGCCGGGGGAATCAACGCTGCCAACGTGGCAGCAGCGATCAAGAGTCTCTCCCCCTATTGTGTCGATGTCAGCAGCGGCGTAGAGACCAATGGACAGAAGGACCGACAAAAAATCGCCGCTTTTATCGAGTTGGTGAGAAAGGAGTCAGCATTATGACCGATCAGCCAAACATCCTAATTGAAGAAAGCCTCCTCGACAGGCCAGCCAAACCAGGCAGGTTCGGCGACTATGGGGGCCAGTACATCCCAGAGACCTTGATGAGTGCCCTAATCGAGCTGGACGAGGCCTATCAGTACTACCAGGACAATCCTGGCTTTCAAGACGAGCTGAATACGTTACTGGCAGACTATGCGGGCCGTCCCTCGCTGCTCTACTATGCAAAAAACCTCACAGAGCGTCTGGGCGGGGCGAAGGTCTACCTCAAGCGCGAAGACTTGAACCACACCGGGTCGCACAAGATCAACAACGTCCTAGGCCAGGCCCTGCTTGCCAAGCGCATGGGAAAGACCCGCATCATCGCCGAGACTGGGGCTGGCCAGCACGGAGTGGCCGCTGCTACCGCTGCCGCCCTGCTCGGTCTGGACTGCGAGGTCTTCATGGGCAAGGAAGACACCGAGCGCCAGTCGCTCAACGTCTACCGCATGCACTTGCTGGGAGCCAAGGTGCACCCAGTCACCTCGGGCACCATGACCCTCAAAGACGCTGTCAACGAGACCATGCGCGAATGGAGCAAAAGGGTCAGCGACACTCATTATGTGCTCGGGTCGGTGATGGGCCCGCACCCCTTTCCGACGATGGTCCGGGACTTCCAAAGCGTGATCGGCAAAGAGATCCGGGCCCAGATCATGCAGGCCGAAGGACGCCTGCCCGACGCAATCGTTGCTTGCGTGGGCGGCGGATCGAATGCCATCGGCAGCTTCTACGATTTTTATGGGGATAAGACCGTCCGCTTGATCGGCTGCGAAGCAGCTGGCCGTGGCTTGGAGACCGACCAACACGCTGCTACGGTTGCCCGGGGGTCGGTCGGCGTCTTCCATGGCATGAAGTCGCTGTTCTGCCAAGACGACTTTGGGCAGATCACCCCGGTCTATTCGATATCGGCCGGGCTTGATTATCCCGGTATTGGGCCGGAGCATGCTTGGCTGCATTCGACCAAACGAGCCGAATATGTTCCTATTACCGACGAGCAGGCGATAAGCGCCTTTGAGCTGCTTGCCCAAACCGAGGGCATAATCCCTGCTATCGAGTCTGCCCATGCGGTCGCCTATGCCAACAGCCTGGCAAAGGAGCTTGGCCAAGACAAAATAATAGTCGTCTGCCTGTCCGGCCGAGGCGACAAGGATGTGGCAGCAATTGCCAGGTACAGGGGAGAAGAAATCTATGAGTAGCATCAAAGACGCATTTGTCGATAAAAAGGCCTTCATAGCCTACTTGATGGCAGGGGACCCAAGCCTGGACGCAACAGCCGGGTTCATGCTTGCGGCGCAAGAGGCTGGGGCCGACTTGTTGGAAGTCGGCATCCCCTTCTCCGACCCCATTGCCGAGGGCGAGGTGATCCAAGCCGCGAGCATTCGGGCCCTCGAAGCTGGGGCAAGGCTTGACGGGATCTTTGACATGGTTTTCTCCACAAAAGAAAAAATGCATATTCCTGTGGTGTTTATGACCTACTTAAACCCAGTGTTCGTATACGGGTATGAGCGTTTTTTGGCCCGTTGTGCCGAAATCGGCGTGTGCGGCCTGATAATCCCGGACTTACCGTTTGAAGAGCAGCTGGAAGTAAAGACGGTGGCAGACGGCTTTGGGGTCGAGATCGTCACGCTCATTGCCCCTACGTCAAGCGAGCGGATAAGCCGGATCGCCCAGCACGCGGAGGGCTTTATCTACCTCGTGTCGTCAATGGGGGTGACAGGAATGCGTTCGGAGATATCGACCGATGTAGCTGCCATCTACCGGAACATCAGGCGCTACACTGACATCCCTGTGGCAGTCGGTTTTGGCATTGCCCAGCCGGAGCAGGCCAAAGAGTACTCAAAGATCGCCGACGGGGTGATAGTCGGGAGTGCGATTGTGGACATCATCGCCAAGCAGGGTGCAAATGCCATACAGGCAGTCTATGACTATATAAGGGAGATGCAACAAAGTATCAGGTGATAGGGCATGGATGTCCAATAGAATAGGGAGGGAAATAAGGAGGGCTGGGTACGCTGTGTCCGGTCTTGTTGGAAGTGCTTTAGTGCCCTTCCTTTGAGCTAGCATTGTATTGTTCTTTACCCAACACGTTATTTAAGGCTAAGTGCTGCAGAATTGCGATTGTCTGCAATTTTCCAGCTTCATGCAAAAATGGCAAAAAGCAAAAGCCCTGGTCAGAAAATTGCTTAATTCGAGTATCATAAATTTTCGCCCGAATTCGCCCGAATTCGCCCGACAAAATTGCAGACAATCGTCAATCTACAGCAGCCCGGGCTAGCCTCACGTCCGCATGCCCCAACCGCAAACCCAGAACAGCCCAGGCTGACTTCACGCCCGCACCCCCAACCGCAAATCTATAAAACCTGCGATTTACATATGCACCCAAAAACAAATCGAAAGCCACTGCTTCTTGGTTTGGCTGTCGCAAACTAAAGCCGTCCTGGCAGGTGCCCAGGACCGTCCTTCTCCCCATAAGCCAGTCTTTGGCAATCAAGTGTAATAAAAAAAACGCTATCTTCATGGTTGGGATTGCTGTACAATGGCTAACTTACATAGACCGCCCGCTAAACAGCGGGCTATATTTAAAAAATCTTCTCGGATACCTTTTAAAGGAGGTGCTATGCAAACCCTCAAGATCATGGACACGACCATCCGCGACGGCCAACAGTCACTGTGGGCAACCAGAATGCAAATTGGTGACATGCTGCCGATCCTGTCAAAGATGGACAAAGTAGGATATTGGGCAATCGAAGCTTGGGGAGGAGCAACATTTGATGCCCCCTTACGCTTCTTGGACGAGGATCCATGGGAACGCCTCAGAGCAATAAAGAAGCATATGCCGAACACGAAGTTGGCGATGCTGTTGCGTGGGCAGAACCTAGTCGGGTACAAACATTATTCTAAAGAGATAGTCAACCGTTTCGTCCATGCGGCACATCGTAACGGGATTGAGATCTTCCGCGTCTTCGATGCCTTAAACGACATCCGCAATATCGTGGACTCCGCTGAGGCTATCCTCGAGACCGGTGCCCTCTTTGAAGGAGCGATCTGCTATACCGTCAGCCCTGTCCATACACTGGACAGCTACATCGAGTTTGCCCAAGGCCTAAAAGAGCTGGGGGCAGATACGATAGCTATCAAGGACATGGCTGGAATGCTGACCCCGTATCGCACAGAACGTATGGTCAAAGCGCTAAAAGACGAGATCGGCCTGCCGATCCATGTGCATTGCCACTATGTCGGGGGCATGGCGCCGGCTAACTATATAAAGGCAGCCGAGGCTGGAGCCGAAATTGTGGACACTGCTACTACCCCCTTGGCCTTCGGGTCCTCACAGCCTGCTGTAGAGATGGTCGTCGCAGCCTTAAAAGAAAGCGGCTATGACACCGGCATGGACCTCGACCTGCTCTTTGAGATTGCCGAGTATTGGGACGAGGTGCGTGAGCGTAAGAACTTCAAGCGTGGTGTGAGCTCGCTGCTTTTGATGCAGGTATACAGCCACCAGGTCCCTGGTGGGATGATGAGCAACCTAGTCAGCCAGCTGGAAGTCCAAAATGCCCTCGACCGCATGGACGATGTGATGAAGGAGATCCCCAAGGTACGTGCCGAGGTAGGCTTCCCACCGCTTGTCACCCCGATGTCGCAGATAGTCGGTACCCAAGCAGTCTTAAACGTCATCTCCGGAAACCGTTGGAGCGTCATCCCGTCGGAAATGACTGACTATATCGGCGGCTATTACGGCAAGGCGCCCGGCCCAATCGCCCCAGATATTATCCAAAAAGTACTTGGCAACCAACCAATGCTAGATCCAGACATTCCACCGGCATCCGTGGTCACGACGACCTATGAGGAAGTAGCCCAAGAAGCCGGCGACCTCGCCAAGAGCGAAGAGGATGTATTGATGTGGGCGCTCTTCCCCAATGAAGCACGGGTCTACCTTTCGAAGCACCGTACAGAAGAAAAGACCGAATGGCTTCTGGAAGAGGAGGTCAATAATACAAAGGAGGAACAAACGGTGAATATTGACCAAATCAAAGAACTGATAAAGGTTGTTGACGAAACCGGGATCGGTGAGCTTGTTGTCGAAGAAGCAGGCGTCAAGGTAACCGTTCGTGCCCGTGGCCAAGTAGCCTATTTAGAACCTGCCCCAGTCAGTGAAAGCGCAGTCGAAGCGGGTACTGACGACGTTTCTGCCAGCGGCAGCTCCTCTGACGTGGTAGTTGCCCCTACCGAAGTCAAGAAAGTGGACCTTCCTGCGGGCAGCCGTCCCGATCATTGGATCCTAGTCAGCTCGCCGATGGTAGGCACCTTCTATGCCAGGCCGGCACCAGAGGCCCCGCCTTTTGTCAGCGTTGACGACGAAGTAGTGGCTGGCCAGTCACTTTGCATAATCGAGGCCATGAAGCTGATGAACGAGGTCAAAGCCGACCAGATGGGTATAATTCGCGAGATCTGCATCGAGAGCGGGCAGGCAGTCGAGTTCGGTACGCCACTCATGTACCTGGAGCCGATCAATGCCCTAGAGATTGCCGGCGAGGCTCCGACAAGCTAGAAATACGACTTAATGACAAGGGGCCCTTTGAATAGAGGGGCCCCTTGTGACAAAAGGGGAACCATGTTTGAAAAAGTACTAGTCGCTAATCGCGGCGAGATTGCGGTGCGGATAGTCCGGGCGCTTCAAGAGCTGGGCATCCAGGCAATTGTGGCCTATTCTGAGGCAGATAAAGACACCTTGGCTGTCAAGCTTGCTGACGACAGTGTCTGTATCGGGCCTGCTCCTGCACTGCAGTCCTACCTAAGCATCCCAGCCATGATCGGTGCAGCGAAAATCCGCGGGGCCCAGGCGATTCACCCCGGTTACGGCTTCCTTGCCGAAAACGCGACCTTTGCCCGGGCAGTTGCCGACAATGACCTTGTTTTCATCGGGCCTAGCCCTGAGGCGATAGACAAGATGGGGGATAAGAACGTCGCGCGCGAGACCATGAAGCAGATCGGAGTGCTCACGGTGCCCGGTTCAGACGGGCCTTTGAACAGTGCCGAAGAAGCCGCTGCGATTGCCGACCAGGTCGGCTACCCGGTCGTCATCAAGGCTTCTGCCGGCGGCGGCGGCCGTGGCATGCGTGAAGTTGCCGACCAGTCCCTGATCGTCGATGCGTTTTATGCTGCCAAGGCCGAGGCCCTGGCTGCCTTTGGNAACGATGAGGTNTATCTGGAGAAGTTCGTTGTCCGCCCCCGCCATGTGGAGATCCAGGTCCTGGCTGACACACAGGGCAACGTCATGCATCTGGGAGAGCGCGATTGCTCGATACAAAGAAAGCACCAAAAGCTATTAGAAGAGTCGCCCTCGCCTGCTGTTTCCGCCGAGCTTCGGCAGCGGATGGGCGAGGCGGCCCTTGCTGCAGTACGTGCCGTGGGCTATATAAGTGCGGGAACAGTAGAGTTCTTGCTCGGGCAAGACGGTGGTTTCTACTTCATGGAGATGAATACCCGAATCCAAGTCGAGCATCCTGTGACTGAGTCTGTAACCTCGACGGACTTGATCAAAGAACAAATCCGTATTGCCGCCGGGCTGCCTATCAGCGACAACTGCCTTGACCGGTTCGGCAAGGAGCCTATAGGCCATGCCATCGAATTCAGGATCAATGCAGAGAACAGCGAGAACAACTTCATGCCCAACCCCGGGACTATCAGCAGCCTCCAATTGCCTGGCGGGCCCGGCGTCCGGGTAGACACGCATATCTATGCCGGTTACACCGTCCCCCCCAACTATGACTCGCTGATCGCAAAGCTGATTGTGTGGGGGAGTGACAGGGCCGAGGCTATTGCTCGCGGAAAGCGGGCCCTTTCAGAGTTCGAGATAGATGGCATTAAGACAACAATTCCCTTCCACCGCTGGGTTTTGGATCAGAATGATTTCATAGCCGGTGACGTCTGTACTGACTTCATCGGATTGCATGGGCTTGAATAGAAAGACAGAAGGGCTTAGGCGACTAAGCTTTAAAGAGGAGCGATATATGGCAGAGCAGTTCTTAGCTGATGGACTAACCATCGCCCCCGGAGTAATAGAGACGATCCTGTCGCAAACAGTGTTACAGGTTGACGGAGTTGCCAAGGTAGGATCCCCTAAGCCGACAGATGGGATTTTCAGTGGGACAAAGAAGCGTAATTCTCCACAAGGGGTCTTATTGACCGCCGAGGACGGCCAGATAACCGTCGCAGTGCATATCTGCGTGCATTTCGG
>WRNE01000030.1 GCA_009776725.1 Coriobacteriia bacterium | reverse complement strand
TCTTCCCTTGCTAGGCAACCTGGATAGCTGCGATAGCATCGTTGATGAACTCTACCATGTTCTTGTCTGTGACAAGCCCTAAAAGCCTCAGCTGGATCCTGATGATCTCCCTGGTTACCTCTGCGTCGTTTAGCGACTCGTAGGCCTTAGTCAGTGCCTCCTTGGTCTTTTTCGGTACCTGCTTCGATTCCATCAGCCGATGGTACGGGGATTTGGGGCTGTCGTAGACCCCCTTGTCCTCCCGCTCTCCGCCTTCGCAGCCCTGGGCTGTGTCAATATAATAGACAAAGTCTTATGAGGGATTATCCCGTTTCACAACGAAAACGTAAAAAACAGGAAAGTGTTCGAAGTGCAAGCGTCATAGACTGCGTTTCGGGCATCGGCCCAGGCGTCGTCATGCCCATGTGTCGATTGGGGTGTACGCCTTCGCGTAGGCTGAGGCAGGCCTTGAAGGACTCGATGCTGGAAGGCGAGGCTTAAGAAGGTAAAGGCACTGGGGCAGTCACACAAGCAGCGCCTCACCAACATCCAGATACACGGGCTGCTCAAGGAAGCAGGGTTCGATAACGACCTGACCACGGTGGGGATGCACCTAGCTTAAGAAGCGGGCCGTGAAGCGGGAGGCCTTCATCCGCCAGTCATTTAGGCTCGGGGACCTGTGGGCTATGTCAATATAATGGACAAAGTTTTATGAGGGTTTTACCGTTTTACAACGAATGTATAAAAGCAAGAGGGAGCTCGGAGAAAAAGCGTCGTAATCGGAGCTTCAGGCATTGGTTCATGTATCGGCATACCCAAGAACCGATACTGTGATGCTTTCAAATAAGCCGAAGCAGGCTGGGAAAGCCTTAAAGTAAGTTATTGTGTTTGGTTCCCTTCGATGCCGAATATACCCGTCGTCAGGCTGCCAGGGGCTCTGCGGGACGCTTTTCGTCCTCCTCGGGGGTTAGCCGAATTGCGCGCGAAGAAGGACTCCATGCATTCAGCCTTGCTCTGGTAACTGATTATTTATGTGTAGCCTTTACAGGTTGTAGAAAGCCTCGATGAGGCCATTGACGTCGGCCACAGGCCTCATCGCGCGTGGTGTAGATGGCTTAGGAAGACGCGCTCGTTTACAAGCATCAGGAAGAATGTTTGATACGGTAGTCTTCCCTACTCTCAACCCGTGACCTCCCAAATCCCGACCAATCGTCAATCTATGACAGGCTAGGCTCGACATAAAATCCGCAACTGCACAAACAACCAGGACGGCTAGTTGACAAGCAGCGCTAGCCCATACCATAAGCACAGCCCATCTAAATGACCCCTGGCTCATTTGCCAGAGGTCATTCAAGCATAATCCAAATATAAGCGGTGTGTTAAAGAGACTGCTAAGAACTCCTCAGCTGCTCAATAAAACTCTCGCTTATTTGTAGAAGTTCCTTCCGTAGGTGTCATACTCTTCGGTGATCCAACGGGCTTTGTTCTCAGTGTCAGGATCATCAAGGTCGCCGTAAGACGAACCGTAGAACACGAAGCCGCCGCCTGGGGCATAGGTATCGATAGTGTCACGCACTGCTTGGCGAACCAGCTCTTCCGGAGCATGCGGCCAGTTGGCAGGACCATGCGAATCGAAGCAACCAGCTAATGCCAGCACGCCTTTGTAGGTCTCTTTGTGCTCGAGCAGGTTGTTCATGATCTGGGCTGGGTTCCAAATACGTACACCCATCTCGACCCAGTCCGGGACAATCTCGTCGCACTTGCCGCAGCAATGCATGCCAGCAGGTATGCCTGCATCCACGAATGGCTTGGCATCGGCTTGAGCAAAGGGCTTGATCAGCTTACGGTAGGTCTCTGGGGAGACAAACAAGCCACCCGCAGCTGCTACATCGTCACCTAGGTTGAAAACGTCCGGACGATAATGGTCGCGAACAAGTACATTGATCTTGGTGTAGTACTCATGCAGGTACTCAAAGAGGGCCATAACCTCGTCCGGTTCTTCGACCATCGCGCAGAGCCCCTCGGTGAACCCCATGTAGTTCACAAGGTTTAGGAAATAGCCGCTCGAGCCCGACCCGACCGCAGTCTGGGTACGGTCAAGCATCTCATAGTCTTTCCTGGCCTTCTCGGCATAGTCGATGTCTGGAATCTCCGGGGCCTTGATCACATCACGCCACTTCGTAATGTCGTCGAGGATGAACTGGTTGGGAACTGGTAGCGCAGCGTTGCTTGTCTCTTTGGTTGAGACATATTCCACACCCCAACTATCCTTAAAGCCGATTACGTTACCGTCAGCATCCTTGATTTGCTCTCCGCCAAAACCCATTGGCCCAGCAAAACCGACTGCCATAGGATGGTCTGGGGATTTAAAGCCCATCCGAGGTACCCATTCGGGCATCTCGCCATTAACTACGCGCATATAGTTTTCTTTTTCTGTCAGTGCCATGTTGCCTCCTTTAAGGACTTTTTCATTGCGATTTTTGCTAGATTTATCTGCCTGCTCAAAGCCTATCATTATATTGGTGCTTTGGCTTCTATTGTGGAGAAACCCTAGCAACAAGGCTTGGAAATCGTCATTTGACGGCATGGTAAACAAACAACCTGCACTTTGTGGACTGTTTTTGTGCCTTGGTGCTACCACCCGAGCTAGAGACTTTCAGCCCTTAGAGACGTGTGTATACTCGGCACACATAATAATCCCCGGCATAGCCTGGCTATGCCGGGGATTCTATCACCGTATGAATCTATAAAACGATTAACTGCTGTAGGCGACGAGTATTACGTCAGCCCCCTGTTCTTTTAGCTTTGCTTCCAACTCCTGGATGAGTGCCAAGGTGTCTGGTGTCAGCTCTGCGTATTTCGCATAGGCCAACAACACCGCATTTGTACCCTGAGCCTTAAGCTCGGCTTCCAGGTCTCCGACGAGTTTCACCGCCTCCGGTGATAGGTTGGCATATTCTGCCACTTTCACCTCCTTTCTCTCGGCCGATATTTACCAAATCACTGTATCAAAACCACTAGCCGATGGCAACGGGTTTTGAAAACAAATGGTACTAAATCGTATCAATCGCTAAAGGCATTGCCAGCTGCAAAAGCTGACAAATCTGTTCAACGAGCCTTATTGGGCAGAAACTAGGACATTTGGGTAACCAAGAAGATCGCCAGCGACATCTGCTCGATCTGACCCTGCAGTTCCTCTATCTCGTTTAAATGGTCGTCTTCGTCTTTGAGGATGCCGATCAACATGTCACGGGTGGCGTTGTCCTTAACTTCGGCAGCCAAGGCGATGGCATCGTTGTAAGACTTGACAGCCCCTACTTCGGCTAAGCGGTCGTTTTCCAACTGTTGCGGAATATCACTGCCGATATGTATCTCGTTTAGCTTACTGACAATAGGGACACCCTCCAAAAATAGGATTCTCCCAATGAGCATCTCAGCGTGTTTCATTTCGTCAATTGCTCGTTTTTGGAACTTTTCATGCAGCTTCCCATATCCCCAGTCCTCGCACATTTCAGCATGCACGATATAAGTAGAGATGGCAGTCAATTCATCGGAAAGCAATGAATTCATTGTAGCGATCAGCGTGGGTTCCCCCTTCATAGCGGACACTCCTTTCAAGTTCTGCTCTAGGACAAGTCGTTTAGACGACTAATCTTGCATAATACAGTATGCCATTTGTGTAGAGCAAATAATATCTTTTTATTTGAATATTATGGGTTATAAAAAAACGCTAGAAGGGCTCGGCCCAGGCGCCACCAGTCATAGTTGCAATATAGGCAAACGCCAAGCCATGGCATTTAAAGGCCCTCGTCAAGCAGGCCAAAAGCCCCCTATCAAGCCCTTAAACTCGTCAAGTGCAAGGCTTTCTGCCCTGCGCTGTCCATCAATTCCGGCTCTCAGCAAAGCTTGGTCGATCTGCTCAGGCGTGCTCCCGTTGACCCTCAGGTTCGATATCAGTGAGTTTCGCAAGGTCTTGCGGCGTTCTGCAAAGGCAGCGTCAACAACCAGCCTGGTCTTCTCCACATTATCGGCCTGGGTATCTTCCAGACCGTCGCTGCGCTGAAGGCGGACGACCCTCGAGTCGACCCGAGGAGGCGGTAAGAAGCTTGTTCGTGCAACCGAAAAACTAGCTTGATATGTAGCTATCATTGCAAGCTTTACTGTGTATGCCCCGTAATCCTTGCTCGCAGGCTTTGCCATGATCCGCATGGCTACTTCGTTTTGCACCATCACCGTGGCAGAGCCAAGACCGGCAAACCTTTGGTAGAAATCCAAGATCAGCGTCGCAGCTATCGAATATGGGAGGTTGGCGACGATATCGAACTCAGCAGGCAGGTCGGCAGGCTGAAGCAAAAGGGCGTCTTGCATGATATAGGCAAAGCGGCCCGGATAGCGCTTCTCCAGGTCGGCCAGCACGGGCTGCAAGCGCTCGTCCAGCTCAATTGCAGTCACTGAGGCGCCTTGCCGCAACAAAGCCTCCGTCAGCGTGCCGATGCCCGGGCCGACCTCGACGATCGGCAGGCCAGAGGGTGGTCGGCCTGCACTATCCTTGTCCAGCCCGGCCAGCCTGAGCGTCTTTCCGATGACCCCGTCGTCAACAATGAAATGCTGGCCTAGGGACTTCTTGGTGTTAAGCCCATAGCGCTTCAGCATGGCAATAGTCGCCGCAGGCGAGGCATGTGGAGAATAACTAGGCATGGCCAAGCCTGAAATAAGCCTTATGCACAGGCTAACCGGGGCTAGTCTGATGGGCCCTCAGGCTCTGGCAAGCCTGTTTCACCCGAGGCGCTGCTGGGGTCTTCGGCCTCGCTTGGCTCGTCAAGCTCGATGTCGCTCGGCCCAAGCCTGTCGGCCTCCCTTTCGACCCTGCCCCTGCGCAGCAGGTTTATGTACTCCCGCTCTATCGTGTCCCGGTTGTCGTAGACCAACTGGCTGCGGCTGCCAGGGCTTTGTCTGGACGACCTTAGCTCAAGGGGCCTTTCGCTGACCCTGTCGCTTGCTGCCTCGGACCTGTCACCGATTGCCTTGAGCGCCTCCATTTCGGCTTTCAGCTCTTCGAGCTGGGCAGACAGCTGCGCTGCCTCTTGCTGTTTGACTATATAACGGGCGAATGCCGATCCAGCAGACACTGCCCGCTCCTGGAAGTCTTCTTGGCGGGCAATCAAGCGGCGCAGCCTGACTAGCTCGGTGGTCGCAGGGGCGTCGTCGTCCAGTTGCGCATAAAGGGCCTTGGCGTCGCGGTCGGACAAGAAGCCCACAAAGTCATGGATCTTCTCCAAGGAAAAGCCTGCCACATTAAAAGCCGAGCGGGTCGTGATGACTAGGGCCTCATGCCCATGCGGGTCGCCTCCCGAGCCCATGATATAGAGCTGGGCGGGGCGTTTGGGCTTGACTGGCTGGCCCAAGAGGTAACGCCTCACGTAATAGGGTTGGAAGCGGTCCATCAAGGCCTTGAACTGCGACGTCGGCCCGGCAAAGTAGAGAGGCGCTATGATGCCCACGGCATCGACCCGGTCTAAGACCTCGGTCAGCTCCAAATAGTCGTCCGCCGGCTTGCCGTTGACCGTTCGTTTGGTGAGGATGCAGACACCGTCCTTGTCACACGAGCCACAACCCACGCAGGGGTCGATATGCTTGTTGTGCAGATAGAAATGATGCGTTATCGCACCAGCACTCTCGGCTCCTTTCTTCAAGAGCTCGGCCATCGCTACCGATGCCCGCCGACGGGGCGATCCGGAGATAAACAGTATTTCAACCACAATTCCCACCCTTTCGCTTTTATGTGATCAATTATTCAAAATTCAGCATTACTCAAGGCTCTCTATTCTAAAGAACCTCAAGGCATTGTTGTAGACCTGGCCTAGCAAGGCTTGGGCCTCGTCGCTGCTGCGCGCTTCTTTCAAGTCAGCCAGGAAGGCTGCGGTAAAAAGCGTGTGCTCCGGCCCGCACAGTGTTCCTCGAAGCGGCGTCGGGGTCATGAACGGAGCGTCCGTCTCGGTCATTATCCGGTCTGGCGAAATCCGCCGGACAGCCTCGCGCAGCTCGTCGGCCTTGTTGAAAGTCATCGTCCCTCCCAGGGCGACCTGCGCGTTCTTCTGTAGAAAAGGCTGGGCTTCTGCCATACCCAAGGTAAAGCAGTGCAAAAGCACACCCGCCTCCGGCCACCCGGTCTGCTGAAGGATGTCATACCCGTCAAGATGGGCATCGCGCAGGTGCAGGGCGACCGGCAGGCCTTGCTGCTTGGCGATTCCTAACTGGCGGATAAAGGCTTCGCGCTGCTTTTCCCGAGGCGAGGCGTCGTAATGGTAGTCCAGGCCGATCTCGCCAATGGCGGCAGTCAAGGGGTCGCAGGCCCACTTGAGCAGCTGGTCATGGATACCGTCATCGTATTTGGCAGCATTATGGGGATGGCAGCCAATGATCACCCGGCAGTAAGGCAGGCTTACATCGCCGGCCTCCCAAGTGGCTAGGATTTCTTCGGCTTTTTTCAGCCAGACAGGCAGGTTTTGGTATGTGTACTCGGGCTCTTCGGTCGGGTCGACCACTGTAACCAAGAAACGTATGCCATGGTAGGCAGCCCGGGCGATTGCCAGTTCGGGATGCGGCAACATGTCAAGATGACAGTGCGTGTCAGCAATCGGGGCCCCCTGCACTGACACCGGCTCGACGATCCGGCCTTTGGCGTCGCGAAACAAGTAGTCCCAATAGGCCTCGTCCTCGACAACCAGCTCGGCTGCGTCGCTTGACACGTTCGTGATCTTTCTCAATTCAAAATCCTTATGTCTGTCCTTGACACCGGTTTTTATCAGTCCTCGTCGTCGGCCAGGCCGATGTCATCGTCGCTTAGGCGGGGAAACAAGGGGTCGCCAATAGTCACCTTGTTGCCAGAAGCCAGGCCTCCCCACTTTGCTTTAGCCTTCAGGTCACGGACACTGTTTATGTCACCTAGCTGCAAGCGTCGCCAAACCTCAGCCGACGTGTTCGGCATGACCGGCGCGTAGAACAAGGCTATGACCCTGATCGCCTCCAGCGAGTTATAGAGCACGAAGGCCAACCTGTCGTTTACGGTCGGCGCGCTGGCGTCTTCTAAGGAGATGCCTGCTGCTTTGGCAGCCTCCGCCTCATCGGCAGCGGCTGTAGCCAAGGCCCAAGGCGAGCTCTGCTCCAGATAAAGGTTTGCCTTGTCCACAAGGTTTAGGACTGCGGTGAAGGCAGCCATGAAATCCATCGACTCGATAGCCTCGATGTATTCGTCATAGAGGCCTTCTACCATGTCGGCCAGGGGGTTTCCCATTTCTTTGGTGAGGGCGGCGACTGTCTTCGGCCATAGCTCTGGCACTTCTCCGCCTAAATAACGGTCGGTCATGTTAAAGACCCGCGAACAGAGGTTCCCCCAACTGTTGGCCAGGTCGGCATTATAGACTTGGAGTATCCGCTGCAGCGAGACCGCACTGTCCGAGCCGAACTGGATGTCCTTTAAGAAGAAATAACGGTAGCCGTCGACACTGAACGTCTCTGCCAGCGGGATCGGGGCCATGGCATTGCCCAATGACTTGCTCATCTTCTCGCCGCTCTTGGTCAGCATCCAGCCGTGCACGAAGACTTGCTTGGGCAAGGGCAGCTCGGCGGCCATCAGCAAAGCCGGCCAAATCACACAGTGGAAGCGAATGATGTCTTTGGCCACCAAATGGACCTGGGCCGGCCAAAACTTGTCGTACAACACTAGGTCGGCCGGGTCGTCAGAGCCAAAGCCCAAGGCTGAGATGTAGTTGATCAACGCATCCACCCAGACATAGGCAACGTGCCCGGGCGCAAAAGGAATCGGTACCCCCCAATCGATCGCCGTGCGCGTCACAGACAGGTCTTTTAGACCCCCGCGCACAAAGCTCAGCACCTCGTTGCGGCGGTAGTCCGGCTGGATGAACTGCGGGTGGGCCTCGTAATACTCTAAAAGCGGCAAGGCATAGTCAGACAGGCGAAAGAAGTAGTTCTCCTCCTCCATGTATATCAACGAGCGGGCACAATCCGGGCAAAGCGGCATGTCCTCGTCGTCCCTTGACGGCAGGCCGGCTGCCAGACGGGCCTCGGCAAATTCTGCCAGTTGCTCGTCATTGAAGTACGTCTCGTCCGGGATGCAATAGTACCCGCGATAGACATCCTGGTAGATCGCGCCTTTTTGGTAGAGGATGTCAAAGAACTTCCTCACGCCGCGCATGTGGCGCTCTTCGGTGGTGCGGATGAAATCGTCATAGGTCACATCCAAGGCAGACCAGGCATCAATGAAGGCCGGGGCAATACTGTCCACCCACTCCTGCGGGCTCATCCCATTGTTCGCACCGGCCTGGGCGACTTTTTGCCCGTGCTCGTCCAAACCTGTCAAAAAATACGTGTCGCGCCCGTCCATGCGCATCGCCCGTGCCAAGGTATCAGAGACGATCGTGGTATATGCCGACCCTAGGTGCGGGACACCGTTCACATAGTATATGGGAGTCGTCAAATAATACGGCTTGGCTTGCTCGGTACTCATCTTTGCCTGCTTTCGCTTCGTCGACAGTCGCTTTTTTTATGTGGAGAAGACCCCGGTCGGTGCATACCACCATGAAGGCTGCTGCTGCCCAGTCTGGTTTTCTCGTCTGTCCATTGTAGCAACAAACCCCTTGAAGCGAGCGCTTTCTCCCCGCCTCGCTTTAGCCTACCTGATTACCATCCTGTCCGGGAAGGTGCTTTATCCGCATGCCGCTTGTGTGTGCTGAGGCTCCCGATCGCTCGTGAATTCCCCAGGATGTCGGATACGATACGCTTTTGACAACCAAAAAGCCCCTTTTTCATGCTTTTTGGTTGTCAAAAGCGTATCGTATCCGACATCCTGGGTTATAAACGCTAGCGTCAAGTCAAGCTTGCGCCGTCAATGCCTGCCAGAGGGGCACTGTGCTGTGCATCGTCTTTTTGGCTGCTATACCTGTCGATGTGTGCGCTGCCCGCTGGCTTTGGCGGGGCATCGATCAGCAAGACTGTCTCGCCTTTGAGCGCTTGGCCGCGGTCTTGCTTCTCGTTGAGCAGGCCCAGCAGCTTTTCTGGATAGTCCACAATGACTTCCTCATGCATTTTGGTCAGCTCGCGGGCCATACAGACCAAACGGTCGGGATAGACCATAGACACTGTCTGAAGCGACGATAAGAACCGGTGGGGCGACTCAAAGAATACCAACACTGCCTGCAACGGTGCCAGCTGTTCCAGTAGCGCGGTCTTCTCCCCATTCTTACGCGGTAGGAAGCCTCCAAAATAGAAGCTGGGAGCATAAAAGCCACTGGCTACGAGCGCTGCCAAGACAGAGCTTGGCCCAGGCAGGACTTCGACTTGTATACCCGCGGCGCGGGCAGCGCTGACCAGGAACGATCCCGGGTCGCTGACTCCCGGAGTGCCGGCGTCGGTGACATAGGCCAGGTTCTCGCCGGCTGCCAAACGGCCGATGACCGCCTCGGAACGTCGGCGAATGACGTTTTCGTCGCACCGCTCGAGCGGCGTGGCGAGCTCTAGGTGCTGGAGCAGCTTGAGCGTGACGCGGGTGTCCTCGGCCAGTATTGCGTCGACCATGCCCAAAGTGTCGGCTACCCGCCTGGTGATGTCGCCGAGGTTGCCAATCGGTGTCGAGCAAACGTATAGTTTTCCGGCTTCAGCCATTTGAGCCAAAGTCGTTGACGCTGATCACAAAGCCGTATTCGACAGCTTCGTGGCTGACAGGCTTTCCGTCGGCTAGAACATAGTCAGGCTCGATCTCCAGCAAAGGGCTGACCACGAAGTCGCGGAGCAAGGCATAGGGGTGCGGGATGCGCAGCTCTTCGGTGTCGCTTATCTCTCCAGCGATGTCGATGATGTCGAGGTCTAGGGTGCGCGGCCCCCAATGCTCGTGCCGGACCCGGTGAAAGTCAGTCTCAATGGCCTGCAAGCGGTGAAGCAGCTCCAGCGCACTGACCGAGTCGTCTACCAGCACAGTCATCACGGCATTGGTAAAGACGTCCTGGTCTTTGACGTGGGCAGGCTCTGTCTGGTATAGGGAGCTCACTTTCTGGACGCTAATGCCGGGCAGGGCAGCAATAGCTGCGACCGCTCCACGCACATAAGACAGAGTGTCTCCGATGTTTGACCCGATGGCAATGACTGCCAGGCGCGATGCCTGGTTGCCAGCGGCACTGCCATGGCCGGCTTGGTCTTTGTCAGCCATCTAGAGGCCGCCAGCCCATTCGCCGTCAACGAAGACCTCGACTTCTTTGCCCTCGTTGGTGATTCCCACCACACTCATGTCTGCCGTGCCGATCATAAAATCGACATGCGTGGCGCTTTTGTTCACCCCGGCAGCCTTTAGAGCATCGTCGTCCAGCTCGGTGCCGCCTTCGAGGCAGTCGGGAAAGCCCAAGCCCAGGGCCAGGTGGCAAGCGGCGTTCTCATCGAACAAGGTGCTTAAGAACAAGATGCCGGACTGCTGGATCGGGCTAGACCAGGGCACCAAAGAGACCTCGCCCAGCGAGCTGGCTGCATCGTCGATGGCAAAAATCGACTGGAGGATGTCAAGCCCCTGCTCGGCGTAGCATTGCACCACCTTGCCGCGCTCGAAGCTCAGGCTGAACTTGTCGATGATATTGCCGTTATAGACCAAAGGCAACGACGAGTAGACCACGCCTTCTGCCCTCAAGCGGGAAGGGCTGGTAAAGATCTCCTCAGTGGGCATATTGGGAAAGAAATAGGTGCCGTCAATCAAGGCGTCTCCCCCGCCTTTCCAGATGCCTGCGTCGTTTAGGCCGATAGTCAGGTCTGTTCCCAGGCTGTTCTTGAAGCGCAGGGCGTCGAACTTCATATCGTTTAGCCATTGCGAGCGTCTGGAGAAGCTTTGGCGATGGTCTTCCCAAGCACTGATGGGGTCGTCTTGGTCAACCCTTACCGTCTGGAAGATCGCATCCCATAGCCTTTCTGTTGCAGACTCGATGTCGATATCTGGATAAACACGGCTCGCCCAGGCCGGGGCGGCGGCGCCGACGATACACCAGACCAAGCGGCTATGGTTAATAGCGTCATAGTATTCTTTACAGGCTTGTTGGGAGGCCCGTTGGTTGGCGACGACCTTCATCGGGTCGACCCCGGTCATGGCCTGGGGGTCTGAGCTTTCGACCCTGAGCACTGCCCCTCCCTCGCGGGCAGTCATGTTATGCAGCAATGCCAGCCAATCGGGAAACCTCTCGAACTCCTCGATGCTCATATAGTCAAGGCCGATGCGTGTCGTCTGCTCGTCGGTCAGACGCACAGTGACCCGTTTCGCTCCTGCAAGGTAGGCTTCCTCGCTCAGCATCCTGACGAATTCGATAACATCGATATTGGCAGTTATCAAAAACTCCTGCCCGGGCTGGATATTGCATCCCTTTCTAACCACCAATTGAGCGTATTTCCTTAGTTTTTGTTGAAATTCTTGATTAAGCATGTTTGTAAGCCCTTCTCTGCCGACTAACTGCCAAGCTGCCTTGCCTAACAGGCAAAACCTGCTTGCAATGATTTTATCAGTGTCTTTGGCTGTCTTTGGCTGATACGAGGATTTAGTTCTTTTGTGGACTTTGGGGCTATATGCTAAAACCTGTGGACAAGCCTAACTAAAAAGCTGGCTGCCTGCCCTATGCCGGGCCTGACTTACCGGCACTTGTATTCTCGCCTTCAGTGTAGAGGTGACAGGCACACCAATGGTTTGGCAAGACCTCCTCCAAAACGGGGGACTTACGCTCACAAACCTCCATCTTGGCAAAACAACGGCTGGCAAAGCGGCACCCCGGTGGCGGGTCGATGGGCGAAGGCACTTCTCCTTCTAAGATAATACGCTCCCGCTTGCGGCTAGGGTCTACAGAAGGGACTGCCGACAACAAAGCCTGGGTATATGGGGATAAGGGCTGGCTGTAGAGCTGTGTCTTTGACGAGACCTCCATCATGGTGCCCGAGTACATCACCCCTACCTGGTCGGAGACGTGCTTGACGACGTTCAGCCCATGCGCAATAAAAAGGTAGGTCAGGCCAAGCTCGTCTTTGAGGTCGGCCAGCAGGTTCAATACCTGCGCTTGGATGGAGACGTCCAGGGCGCTTACCGGCTCGTCGCAGACAATGAACTTCGGGTTTAAAGCCAGGGCCCGGGCAATGCCGATGCGCTGGCGCTGGCCTCCGGAGAACTCGTGAGGATAGCGGTCGCGCATGTAGTAGGCAAGCCCGACATACTCCAGCAGCTCGCTTAAGCGGTCCTCGACCTCGTCTTTTGGCAGCAGCCTGTTGGTCCTGATCGGCTCGGTTATGATGTCCCCGATCCTCATTCTAGGGTTTAGCGAGGAGTAGGGGTCTTGGAAGATAAGCTGGATGTCGCGGTTTAGCAGCTTGCGTTCGGCCTTGGGCATTTGGGCGAGGTCTTGTCCGTCAAAGATGATTTGGCCGGAGCTGGGCTTGATCAGGTTTACTATCATTTTGCCGACAGTCGTCTTGCCGCAGCCCGACTCGCCGACCAAGCCGAAAGTCTGGCCGCGGTTTATCTGAAAGCTGACGTCAGTCACTGCATGCACGTACGACTTGTTCAGTTTGAACTGGCTGGTTTGGACAGGAAACCTTTTGTGCAGGTTTCGAATCTCCAGCAAGGCATCGTTGTTAGTGGCTGGCTTGATTGTCTTTTCAAGGTCTGGCTTGCTTGTGCTTGCTTGCTTGTCGGTCACAGCTTGCCCGCTTTCTCCGAGCCGTCGTACAGGTGGCAGCAGACCTTTCGGCTGTCGATGCTGACCGTCAAAGGCCTCTCTTTAGTGCATACAGGCATGGCGTAGTCACAGCGGTCGGAAAACAGGCAGCCTTTTGGCAGCTCCAAGGGGTTTGGCACTGAGCCTCTGATCATATAGAGCCTCCCACTGGTCTCCTCGTCGATTTGGGGGACCGACCTCAACAAGCCTAGCGTGTAAGGATGCAAAGGGTCGCTGAACAGCTGGCTCACATCTGAGGACTCCACGATCGAGCCGCAATACATTACGGCGATGTTGTCGGCCACCTCTAAGACTACCCCCAAGTCATGCGTTACCAAAAGCACCGACATCTGGGTCTCGTCCTGCAGCCTTTTGATCAGGTCGAGGATCTGGGCCTGGATCGTTACGTCAAGCGCAGTCGTTGGCTCGTCGGCAATCAACAAACGCGGGTTACAGGCCAAAGCCATGGCAATCATCACCCGTTGGCGCATGCCGCCAGAAAGCTGGTGAGGGTAGTCCTTGGCCCTGGTCTCCGGGGAGGGTATCCCCACCTTATCAAGCATCTCGAGCGTATAGCCCCAGGCCTCTTTCTTGCTCATGTCGGTGTGGGTGCGGATCGCCTCGTAAATCTGGTCGCCGACCCTATAGACTGGGTTTAACGAGGTCATCGGCTCTTGAAAGATCATTGCGATCTCGTTGCCTCTGATAAACCGGTACTCTTTCTGGCTGACCTGGGTCAACTCGCGCCCGTCAAAGACGATGCTCCCCGCAGTGATTTTACCAGGGGCAGACAAAAGGCCCATGACCGACAAGGCCGTCACTGACTTTCCCGACCCGCTTTCGCCTACGATAGCGAGTGTCTGTTGGCTGTCAACGGCAAAGCTGACGTCGTCGACTGCCTTGATCGTGCCGCCCTCGACTGGAAACTCGGTGCTCAGGTTCTCTACCTTCAGCAGCATAGCTCACCTCGTTTGGGTCTTTGGGTCAAGGCCGTCACGGATCCCATTGCCCAACAAGTTGAACGCCAAGACCAGCAACATGATCGCCAAACCGGGATAAAACATCAGCCACGGGGCAGCAAACAGCTCGCTCCGGCCACGTCCGAGCATGTCTCCCCATTCGGCAAGCGGCGGTTGCACGCCTAATCCGAGAAAGCCTAAGGCAGCAGTGTCGAGCACTGCCGTCGATATGCCTAGGGTAGCCCTGACGATGATCGAGGGCAAGACATTGGGCAGTACGTGCCGCACGATAATCTGTAGGTCCGAGTCTCCGATAACCCGGGCGGCAGCCACATAGTCGCTTTCTTTGATGGATAATATTTCGCTGCGCACGATGCGTGCGTACTCGGGTATGGAGACCAAGCCGATGGCGATCACCGCCTTGTCGACCCCTCGGCCTAAGGCTGCCATGAAGGCGATGGCCAGCAGGATGGAAGGGATGGCCAACATGACGTCCATCAGCCGCATGATGACCGTGTCGATTATCCCCCCTTTGTAGCCAGACACCGTGCCTAGGACCACTCCCACGGAAAGGGAGATCGCTACGGCTACAAAGCCTACCGTCAAAGAGATCTGCGTGCCTACCAGGACACGGCTAAAAACGTCACGGCCTTGCAAGTCTGCACCGAACCAGTGGGCAGCCGAAGGCGGGCTTTTTGACTCGGACAAATTTTGCAGGAACGGGTCATACGGCAATACCTGGGGGAACAGTTTGGTCACTATCGCGATTACGGTAAGCAAGATGATAAAACAGAGGCTGATCAATGACGACTTGTTGGCGTATACCCCTTTCCAAACGTCTTTGATCAAGCTGGTTTTTTTCTCTTTTGGGCTGCTGTCCTGCTCGAGGGCGATGGTAAAGGCCTGCTTGGGGCTTTGATCTTCTTGAGCCATGGTCAAGCCTCGTCCCGGTTGCCGTATTTGATACGGGGGTCTAGGAATGCGTAGGCTATATCGACGATCAGGTTGATCAGCACAAAAATCACACCGACCAACAAGACGATGCCTTGGACGACTGGGAAGTCGCTTTTCAACACACAGTCGCAGGCATACTTTCCGATACCCGGCCAGGCAAAGACGGTCTCAGTGAGAATAGCCCCGCACAAGAGGCTCCCGAACTGCAAGCCGATCACAGTCGACACTGGAAGCATCGCATTGCGCAAGGCATGCTTTGTGCTGACAATACGGTTGGTGAGCCCCTTTGCCCTGGCTGTCCTGACATAGTCCTCGTTTAAGGAGTCTAGCATGCTTGACCGCGTCATCCGCGTAATAATCGCCATTGAGTACAATGACAGGGCTGTCACAGGCAAGACCAGGTGCATCAGGGCATCGCGAAAAGCCACGAAGTTCCCGCTGGCCAAGGCGTCAATGGTATAAAAACCGGTTTTAATGTTGTCGTTTTGGATCATTTGCTGAAGCAAGCGGGGGGACATCCGCCCATTCGAAGGCAATATATGCAAAATGCCTGAAAAAAGGATGATCATCAAGATGCCACTCCAGAAAATGGGCATCGAGACGCCGATCAAGGCCACAAAGACACTGACATGGTCGGCGATCCTGTTCTTGCGTACAGCAGCTATGACACCCAGGGAGACGCCTAGGACCGAAGCTACGACAGTAGCTAGGACGGCGAGCTCGATAGTTGCTGGAAAACGTGATGCGATCTCATTGATAACCGGCTGGTGGGTGTAGTAGGAAGTCCCAAAATCACCTTGGCAAGCCTTGACCACGAAATCGACATACTGTCTCCACAAAGGGTCGTTCAAGCCATGGGCGTCACGCCAGGCGGCCATCGCTTCTTGTGAAGCATGCTCGCCTAAGACCACAGGAGCAGGATCAGGAGCTAATATACGTGTGGTAATGAAGATGATGAGCGTGACACCAATCAAAACAGGAATGATCATCAGTATCCGTTGAAGTATATATTTAAGCACTTAGCTCCTGCCTATTAGTCATTACTGCAGCAACAGGTATGAAAAACCCAAGCAAGCCTGCCACTGGCTCATAAACAAAATTTAGTTAGGGGCCAAAGCCTTACCCTCTCTGTTAAGGCTCTGACCCCCTGTTACCTTTCAACTGTACTGACGAGGCTTAAACGAGAGGCCTCGTACAAGCTTGTAGTAGACAGGCTTTACTATTCGTCTTCCGTCCGATAAACGGTTTTCATGAAGGCACTGCCTGTGGGGTGATAGTAGAAGTTTACTACCTTAGGGTTCAACCCAACCAGGTTCTTGGAATGGCTGAGCACCAGCCAAGGCCTCTTCTCAGCGACCATTTCCTCGCACTTCTGATAGACGGCATCACGGTCTGGGCCTTCTGGCGTTTCCAGGCCCTCCTTGATCAAAGCCTTGTAGTCAGCGTCGTTGAACCGGCCAACGTTCATAGCCCAGTTGCTGTCAGCAAGCAGGTTCATGAAGTTGTCCGGGTCGCCGTTGTCCCCGGTCCAGCCATAGAAGCAGAAGTCAAAGGCCTCGGTCTGCACTTTGGACTTATAGTCGGTCCAGTTATAGGTGGCGATATCCACCTCGATACCGATAGCATTCAGATAGCCGATGATCGTCTCCGCCAGTACTGCACCGTTCCTGGCGTTATAGGGGCGAGGGTTCTCGTAGCTGATGCAGCTGAGCTTGGTAACCCCTTTGTCACTTAAGATCTCGCGGGCAGCCTCAGGGTCGAACTCTATCCTTGGGATATCCTTGTCATAGGGCGCCATGAAGTGCGGCATGACCGAGTTTGCAACCGTTGCATACTCGCCGTAAAGGGTAAAGACCAACTCGTCGACATCGATAGCCTGGCAGATCGCACGGCGTACCTCGACATCGGTACAGACGCCGGAATCGTTATTGAAAGCCATGTAGTTGATAGTCATACCGTCCTCAGCGAATAAGGTATAACCACTTTTCAGGATCTGGTCAGCCATGCCGACATCGACTCCGTCAATGATGTCGACCTCGTCGTTTAGCAAGGCTGTGACGCGGGTGTTGTTCTCTGGAATGACTTTGAAGATGATGTTCTTCGTCTTCGCTTGATTGTCAGTGTCCCAATAATCGTCAAAGGCAGTCAGCATCACAGAGTCTTCCTTGATCCAAGACTCGAACTTGTATGGGCCGGTCCCGCAAGGCTTCTCGCTGATATTGTTGTTGTTCGCCTCCAGGGCAGTCGGCGATGCGATCGGGGCAGCCAAGGTCATGGCCATATTCTTCAAAAAGGCCGTTGACGGGGCACGCATTGTCAGCTTGACTGTATATTCGTCGACAACCTCGATCTCAGTCAAGCCTGACTCGATGGCCTCTTCGCCAAAGACAAAAGTTGCATAAGGCATGTCTGGGTCAAGCATCGGCTCCAGCTGGCGCTCCCATGAGGCAACAATGGCATCGGCGTTGAAGTCAGTGCCATCGTGGAACTTGACCCCTTCACGCAATGTGATCGTATAGGTCAAGCCGTCATCAGAGATGTCTGGGAAGTCAGTAGCCAGGCAAGGCAGCACGGTAGTGTCCCTGTCACCGTACTTATAAAGCCCTTCGTAGATGTTTCCTGCCGGCTTGGCGGACTCGCCATCGTCGAAATATGCCGGGTCAAGTGCACGGGGCTCAGCCCCTTGGGCATAGATCAGCGTATCGGCAATGCCCGACTCGGCCTCGCCATTCACATCCTCGTCATCGTTCTTACAGGCAACCAGCGAAGTCGCTCCGACAGCCGCAACAGCAACTCCTAGGTATTTGAGGAACTCTCGCCTACCGATTGGTTCTCTTTGTAAAACCATTTTTGTGTCTCCTCTCAGGTTTCCCATTCGTGTCATTTTTCCGAAACACTAAATACGGTATTCTACAGCGGCTTATCGATAAAATACCAGTAATTTGGTATTTTAAAGAGAAATTGTTGTTTTTTATGGATAAGACCGAACCGTGTTGTGCCGTCTGCAATCCAGCCTAGTAAAGCATATTTAAGGCAGCTTTTTGTTTTTAAAGCAGACGATCATCTCGTTGGTCAGGCTAAAGTTGTCCAGGGTGGCCTCGATGTCGTCCCGACACGTCCAGACTGCCTCTGACAGCTCGGCGGTCTCCAAGACGATTTCTTGGTCCCCGTCCAGCTCGGCGTAATACCCCATCAAGAGGCTGTTCGACAGTCCCCAGGGCTGGGACTTGTAGTAGCGCAGGTTCTTGATCTTCAGACCGACCTCCTCCATGACCTCCCTGCGCACCGTGTCCTCGACGCTTTCGCCGATCTCGACGAAGCCAGCAATCAGGGCGTAGTTCCTAGTCGTCCTGCCGGCATACCTCGTCAGTAGCAGATCGTCCCCACGATAGACCCCGACAATGATGGCTGGCGAGATTCTCGGGTAGACATTGTTGCCACAAGCCTCACAGTAAAGCATGCGCTCCAGGTTGCTGTGCCTAAGGGCTTCTCCACATTTGCCACAATACTGGTTGTTTTGGTACCAGTCGTGCAAATGCATTGCAGTGATCCCGGCAAAGGCCAAGTACCGGGGCTCTAGCGTGCGGAACCGGGACGTCTCTTGGTAAGTGAAGCCAGAGGGTGTGGGGAGGTCGGGGGCATTAGCCATAAAGAAGCTGGAGCCGTCGATCTCGAACAGGTATTGCGCCTGGCTGGGGTCGAAGGCCATATCAGCATAGCGGGGGAACCGAATAGCATCCTCGTCTGCTAGTAATATTTTGTTATCGACGAAGGACAGGACTAGGCTGTTTTCGTCGATATTCCTCATGGAAAACGCGACATTGTAGTTTTTGGGGAAAATATCTTGGATCATAGGGCACTTCCGTTTCGCATATTGAAACCTTTTTTCAAATGATTGTCTAAGCCTCCTGCTTTTTCGCGCAGTTTTAGTTTAATGTAGCAAGGACTGTGCCGATAGGCAATGCCCCAATAAATCGTGATAATCGAGGTTGTTTTATGGAAAGTGGCTATTTGGAGCCGGTCAGCAAAGGTGTCAAATACCAATATATGCTTGATAAAGGCACTGCCCTGGTGCTGGAAGGGGGCGGGACACGTGGTTTTTTCAGCGCCGGGGTGCTCGATGCCTTCATCGAGGCCAGGATTATGTTCCCCTATATCGTCGGAGTCTCCGCAGGCGCAGCAAACGCCTTGTCCTATATCTCAGGGCAACAAGGCCGCAGCCGTATCATTGCCGAAAAGTACGTGAGGCTGCCGAAATACCTCGGCTTGGGCAACTTGCTTAGCCAAGGCTCCTTGTTTGGCTTTGACTTCATTTTTAAGACAATCCCTGAAGAGTACTTGTTTTGGGACAAGGACGTCTTTGATGAGACACCGACTGATTTTTTCACTGGTGCTACCGATCTATCGACCGGAAGGACGCATTGGTTTGGCAAAGACCAGGTCAGGCCGGGCTTTGAGGTCGTGCGGGCCTCATGCTCTATCCCGTTCGTCTCGAAAAGGGCCGAGGTTTTGGGCATGACCCTGCTGGACGGGGGCGTCTCCACTCCCATCCCGATCGAAAAATCGCTAAGCGATGGGAACCGGTTTCATGTCATCGTCCTGACGCGCAATGCAGGCTACCGAAAACCAGCCCTTAGGAGCAAGCTTTTGCTGCAAGCCTACTACCATCGGTACCCGGAGTTTATGAACACCATGTTAAGGCGCCACGACGAGTACAATCGGCAAGTCGATCTCTGCGAACGCTTGGCAGCTGAAGGCAAAGCGGTGATCATCCGTCCGCAATCAATTACTGACATGAAGAGCACCAGCCGTGATATCCCGCAAATCCTCAGGCTTTATGACGAAGGCTACTCTGAAGGAGTAAAAGCGCTTTCTAGTTTTCCATAGGTGGGCGTCTTTTAGGCTCAATGCGCCTCAGCCCAATTCGCTCCAGACGATATCTCGACGGTCAAGGGCACCCTCAGGCTCACGGCTTCCTCCATCGATTGTTTGACCATTTTGCAGAGGTCTTCCACTTCGTCCCGGGCGCAGTTGAACACCAGCTCGTCATGGACCTGAATGATCAGCTCTGCCTGATAGGCGTCTGCCTTTATTCTTTTCGCCACATCGATCATCGCTATCTTGATGATGTCTGCGGCACTCCCCTGCATGGGATGGTTCATTGCGGTCCGCTCTCCAAAACCGCGGGTAGCGGCGTTGCTGGAATAAAGCTCTTTGATATAGCGGCGGCGCCCGAAAATCGTCTCCACCCAGCCCTGTTCGTGGGCTAGGCGCACGGTCTTATCCAGATAGTCCCTAACCCCCGGGAAGGTCTCAAAGTAGCGGTCAATGAGGCTTTGCGCTTCGTAGAAACTGACTCCCAGCGACTGCGAGAGCCCATAGGCCTGTTGGCCGTAGACCATCCCGAAATTGACTGCCTTGGCGCGGTTGCGCAGCTCAGGGGTGACTTGGTCGATATCAATCGACCAAACCTGGGCCGCTGTCATAGTATGGAAGTCCTCTCCCGCAATAAGCGACTGCACCAGGTTTGAGTCATTCGAGCAGTGGGCCAGCAGGCGCAGCTCGATCTGCGAGTAGTCAGCGCTGACGATGCAGGCCTCGCCGCTGCTAAATGATGTCTCTTTGGGCACAAAAGCCAAACGGATCTGCCGGCCGAGGTCGGTGCGGACAGGTATGTTCTGCAGGTTCGGGTCAGACGACGAGAGCCTGCCCGTTGCGGTGACCGTCTGGTTGAAGGTCGTGTGGATGTTCCCGTCGTTTGCGACCAAGCGCGGCAGGGCGTCTAGATACGTCGACTTCAGTTTGGCCAGCTCGCGGTATTCGATCATCAGTCCGGGCAGGGGGTGCAAGGACTTCAGCTCCTCTAGCACCGAGGCATCCGTCGAATAGCCGGTGCGGGTCCTTTTGATTGTCGGAAGCTTCAAACGGTCGTACAGGATGCTAGAGAGCTGTTTGGGCGAGTCCAAGTTGAACTCCTCCCCCGCGGCATCGATGACCGCCTCGCGCAGCTGGTCGATTCTAGCGGTAAGCGTCTTGTTCAAGCCCCCGAGGATGTCTAAGTCTATACAGACCCCCGTCCTCTCCATCTGCACCAACACAAGCAGCAGCGGTTTTTCGATAGCCTCATAACAATAGCTTGCTCCCTGTTTTTGCAGCTCAGAACTCAAAATGGGCTCCAAGCGCAACAAGGCCAATGCCTTCAGAGCTGACTGGTAGTCGTTTGCCTCCACCTGGTCTGTTGGCTGGCCAGAGGCTGCGCCTGCCTCGGCTGCATCTGCCTCGGCTGCGTCTAGCGCAGCATGGGCCAAAAGCCCTTCAGCGCCGATTGCTGCCTGCGGATGAAGCTCGACCAACTTGTCCAAGGTCGCCGGGACCTTGCTTGAGTCAAGCAGGTAAGAGGCTATTTGGCAATCGAATATCCGGGCTGGATCGACCTCGTCCAGCCCGAGTTCTTGCATCAAGCTTGTGTCAGCGGGAAAGAGGAGCTTCAAAATACTCTTATGGTCGAAAGCAACCACTTGGCGCCCACTGCTGTATATAGATGCGAGGTTTTCGACGACCATTTGCGAGCCGAGGCCCAATACCACGTTTTCAGTCGCGCAGAAAAGCCTAGGCTCGTTTGTGGAGAAGAGCGTGACCGGGCTTGCCTCGTCGTCAATTGTTATAGCCAAGCGCCCAGGCGTCTCAAGGATTCTAACCAGTTCGCTCTGTGCTTCATCTCCGGAAAGCCAAGTTATAATGCCCGCCTCTTCTTTTGGCGGTTCCTGAGGTTGTGCTGTCCCTTCTTCAACAAAGAGCAGCATTTTTTTAAGCTGGCTGGTCAAAGCGAATTTTTGGAAGGCCTTCGTAACCGTTTCCACCTGATAACTCGGAAACCTGGCTCCTGCTACGTCACAATCGACTGGCACGTCACAAATAATCGTCGCAGCCCTACGGCTGGCAATAGCCAGGTCTGCAAAGTCGCGGAGGTTTTCTCCCAGTTTTCCCTTGACCTCCTGGGCGTTTGCCAATACCTGGTCAAGGCTGCCGTATTGTTCAAGCAGGCTGCGCGCCCGTTTTTCTCCCACTCCTGGCACTCCTGGTATATTGTCCGAGCTGTCCCCCATCAGGCCTAACAAGTCTGGAATCTGTCCAGGCTCGACCCCCCAACGGTCTTTTACGGCAATCGAGTCAAAGACCTGGACATCGCTCATTCCGCCTCGGGTGTTCACGACTTTCGTGTTCTCGTTTACAAGCTGCAAAGCGTCCTTGTCGCCCGTCACCAAAAAGCATTCGATGTCGGCTGCTTTGGCCAGTGTAGACAATGTGCCTAAAATATCGTCCCCCTCCCAGCCAGCGAGCTCCACAACTGGTATATCCAGTGCCTCAAGCAGCTCTTTGACCATCGGGAACTGTGTTTTGAGGTCCTCGTCGGTCGGAGGACGCTTGGATTTGTACTGCTCGATTGCTTGAAGGCGGAATTCAGGGATCCCCTTGTCAAAGGCAACAATTATGCCATATGGCGTAAAAGTCTCGATCATCTTGATCAGCATTGAAAGAAAACCAAAGACGGCGTTTGTCGGCCGTCCATCGGGGGCTGTCATGCTTGTTGGCACAGCATGGAAGGCCCGATGCATCAAGGAGTTGCCGTCAATGATAGCAATGCTCTTACTGGTGTCTATGGACATAGGCTTGCCTTTCTTTTGTAGCAACAATGAGCGACTTAGGTCTAAGGCTGGACAGGCGATAGCGTTTTTCATGCTAGAGTCGAAGTACTGTCAGGCTTGTCCTTCGATGCCAGTCAGTATTTCTGCAATGAATACACGTACAGGCTAGCTCATTTCTAGACAGTTTAGCACAGCCCCTTTACTTGCTTTTACACGGTGGTTTTAAGCACCTTCAGCTAAGACAGCACTTGGTCACGGAACCTCTGACAAGATGCTTATGCCTGGCAGCCTGATTGGTTTTATTGCTTTGACTATCCTAAGAAAGACTCGATGAGGTGGTTTTCGAGTGTTTAAGGTCTTTCAGTGGGGCTCGGGTGAAAAGCTGGCATCAGGCACAAGCTGGGCGCTGATCGGAGGGCGATGGGCTGACCTGGAGCAAGGGGGATGCGCCTGTACCCTCCCGCAACTATGTCCCTGCCCCAACCCCGACCCCTCTGTATGCTAGTTTTATTTTATTCTTTGCTTAACACGTTGTTTAAGGCTAAGTGCTAGAGATTGACGGTTGGGCGCAATTTTTTCACTACTTTTAAAATGCCGTTTTGTAGAAGCCCAGGTCAGAAATTTGCTTAGTTTGAGTAACATAAATTTTTACCCGTCAGAATTGCGTGTAAATTCGCAAACTCATCGCACCACTAATCGCACATATCCGGACTAATCGCACAATGGTGCGTTAAGTTTGGA